>NZ_JBKIWN010000134.1:0-86736 GCF_058146165.1 Streptomyces sp. AM25
GGTGCTCTGTGCCAGTTTCTCCGCCTAACTTCTAGCAGAAGTTGACGTGAGACCGGGGTGCGGTCGGTATCGTGAGCAGGAAGGTTGTGACTCGACAGCGTTGATCGGGGTGCTCTGTGCCAGTTTCTCCGCCTAACTTCTAGCAGAAGTTGACGTGAGACCGGGGTGCGGTCGGTATCGTGAGCAGGAAGGTTGTGACTCGACAGCGTTGATCGGGGTGCTCTGTGCCAGTTTCTCCGCCTAACTTCTAGCAGAAGTTGACGTGAGACCGAGGTGCGGTCGGTATCGTGAGGAGGAAGGTTGTGACTCGACAGCTCGACGCCCTTGATGATGCTGACCTGCACCATCGCTGACGGAGGGCTCCAAGTCGCAAAAGAAGGGGCCGCGCCTGCAGGGGCGCGACCCCCATCATGCGTCGTTGCCCCGACGCATTATGCGGAGTGCCGGGGTCCGGTTACGGCTCGTCTCAGCTTTCGAGCCACCGCGTCGCCGTATCCGCAAGGATGCGGACGAGTAAAGCGGTGAGGAACGCTGTGATGGTGCCAGCCGGGCCCTTCCTCCTGCGACGACGACGTTGTTTGGACATCTGCCATCACCCCTTCTATCAACAAGGGTCCGTGGGGAGGTCCCACAACCCCTTGCTGGCACCGGAGTTGGCCAGACGCCCTCACATGTCGTTGCCGCGATAGCCCAAGATAGCTGTGCCGATGGGGTGTTGTTCGCGTCTCGCGTGGATTCGATATAAGCGATCGGGGCCGGGTGCTAGCTGCTTGCGTTGCAGCCCGGCGGAAAAGTAGCTTGCAGCTGCTCTGACCTGACAGTCGGACGCCGGGACATGCCGCAGGTTGACCCTTGCTTGGACTGTGTTGGGCGGGCGAGACGGCTCATAGGCTTGGCTGTCACTGCCCTCACGGTCGACAACCGGAGGAGCCGTGCCAGAGCCGGGCAGGTGCCCCAGGTGTGGGGCCGTGCGTGAGGTCCCCTGGCGCCCGTGCCCGAAGTGCGGAGCCTGGTACCCCCGGTCTCACCCCGGTAGCACGTCGAGCACCTCAAGGTGATCGGCGAAGTCCTCCACGAGGCTCTCCAGGACGGCCTTGCCCTTCTCGGAGGTGGCGTAGGACGGGTAGCCGATGACTCCGCTTTCGGTGTACTCGGCCATGCCCATGGTGAGCAGGAAGCGCCGTTCCCCGCCTTCGTGGTCAGCGTCCTCGTAGCCGGGGCGCACGAGAGACGGTTCCGCGTGCAGCAGGATGGACGTCTCGATCTCTCCGGCGTGCATGTCGGCATGCGCGTCGGAGACGAGGCCGCCACGTTTGCGAGCGCGGGCCCAGTCGCTGCCGTGGGGGAAGAGGGTCATGCATGGGCCGTCCACGTTGGCCTCTTGGACGATGTTGGACAGCATGTAGTTGCCGCCGTGCCCGTTGATGATGATCAGTTTCGAGATGCCCGAGCGTGTGAGCGAGGCTCGGATGTCATCGATCATGGCGTAGAGGGTCTTGGCGCTGATGCTGACCGTCCCCGGCCATCCACTGTGCTCGTGGCTGCAAGCCATGGTGATGGGCGGCAGGAGGTGAACGTTGTAGGTGGCCGCGACTTCGCGGGCGATGATGCTGGCGATGGCAGTGTCTGTGATCAGTGGTAGGTACCGCCCGTGCTGCTCGAAGGAACCGACGGGGAGCACAGCGACGCGCGGGGCCCGCTCCTGGACGTCAGTGCTGGTGGTTGCCGGCAGTAGGTTCACGAGGTTCCTCCTCAGGCCGCATCAGTACCGCCATCGTGCCGATGCACAGGCTTGCTTGGCCTCCAAGTCGGCAGTGGACACCGGAGTTAACGGCGTGTCCGCCTCGTTCATGCAGGTCAGCGGGGGGTGCCGGGTGGTCGGACACTCCGGACACCTGCTTTGGCCTCGTGCTGCAGGACCCATTGCATGCGAAGCTGGGTAACAACCAGATGCCATGGGTGAGGTCGGAGTCGGGAGGTCGTGTGCCGCAGGCCAGTCCGCGAGGCACGTACTTGCAGATCTCAGAGTCTCTGAGACAGAAGATCAGAGCGGGAGAGATCGAGGAACAGTTGCCCTCCAAAGCCGAGTTGCGGCAGACCTACGGCGTAGGCGCGAGCACAATTGATCGCGCCCTCGGTGTGCTGAAGGCTGAGGGGCTTATCGAGTCTGTGCGCGGAGCCGCAAACTACGTGGCTGGTACGGGCGACCGCCGCCCACTTGTTGAGAAGATGACTGATCTGCTGAGGCGTGAAGGCGTCAAGCAGGGGGATGCATTTCTAACCGAAGTGGAGCTGTGCGAGAAGTTTGGTGCATCTCGTACAGCGGTCCGTTCGGCCATCGCCAATATGGAAGGGCAGGGGTTGTTGACTGTCGGTGCACCGGGGAAGAGGCGAGAAGTGCAGAATCTGCCCGACAAAAATCCTTTGTAAGGGGTGCACGTATGCAACTTAACCAGTGGGCCTACGGGTTGGCAGACTCGCTGCTGTCTGACCCCTTGCCCCGTCGGTGGGCGCATTCACTTGGAGTGGCGAAGCGAGCTCAGACCCTGCGGCCAATCCTTGGCGACGATTCGGAGCTCTTGGAGGCCGCGGCTGTCCTGCACGACATCGGCTACGCGCCCCGGCTCGTCAAGACCGGGTTTCACCCCCTTGACGGGGCCCGGTTCCTTCGTGAGGAACGTGCTGACGAACGCGTCGTACGGCTTGTGGCTCACCACACCTTCGCTCTGCTGGAAGCAGAGGAGCGTGGCCTACGTGACCAACTTGCAGCCGAGTTCCAGCTTGAGAAGGCTCATCTCGTCGACGCTTTGGTCTACTGCGACATGACAACCACTCCGAGCGGTGAGCAGACCAACCCGACGGAGCGAGTGACCGAGATCGTACGCCGCTACAGCCCCGATTCCATCGTGGGCCGGTTTATTCAGCGCGCCGAGCCTGAGATCTACGCAACGGTAGACCGGGTGAGCGGCCGCCTCGCGGTTGGCGCAGGTTAACCAACATATGGAGACGTGCGGGTCTCGTCCAAGGCGTGTTCGATGCGCAGCCGCATCGACGGATGGACGTTGAGTTCGTCCAGCTCGTTTGGGGAGACCCAGCGAACTTCCTTCGATTCCGCGCTTGTTCGCAAGCGGCCTCCAATCGGGCGGGCTCGGAAGCAGATGGTGAACTGCTGGCGCACTTCGCCGTCGTCGTAGGCCATGACGTGTGACGGATTCGTGTACACACCGGTGACGCGCTCGATTTCCACCTGGATGCCGGTCTCCTCCAAAACTTCCCGGACGGCCGTGTCGGCGATGGTCTCGCCGATGTCATGCCCTCCTCCGGGAAGCGCCCAGAGGTCGTTGTCCGTCTTGTGGATGACGAGCAGGCATCCCTCTTCGTTGAGTACTACTGCACTGGCCGATGGGACAACAGAGTTGGCCTTCGGTGCCTGCGGGTCGTGGAAGTAGTCGATTCGCCCCATGGTATGCCACCTCAGCAATCTTTCGGAGATGAAATAGGTCGCGCCGATTCCCATACTCGCTCAATACTCTCGGCATAGGTGTCGAAGACTTCCCCGCCGGGGACTCTCTGGATGTGGAGAACGGGGGCAAGCCAGGCGCTGATCCCGTAGACGTGAGTGTTTGCCAGCATTTCGTCATCAGCCCTGTACATGGAGTTGTACAGGGTAGTGTTGTGCAGTCGGAACTCTACGCCAGGTAGGCGGAATAAAGGCGTGCAGTTCACCAAGGCGTTCCTGGTCTTGCTGGCTTGTGCGTTGCCTACCCCTTCCTCTTGTCCGCGCACGGCAACCGCGTCGCATTCGGGGTCGCCGAACATGAAGCGCATGCGGAGGCCAGCGGCAGACTTCTCCTTGACGACGCGGTGAAATTCCAGATCTTCCGTGAGCCAGAAGGCGGAGTACGTCAGGACGTCGAACTTCTCCGTGGCCTTTGCGTACAGGTCGGTCCATAGATGGCCAGGTACGACGTTTCGGTGAGGGTAGAGCTTGATGAGCTCGGCCTGTCCCGCTTCGGTCACCTCGGACGCCGTGTGCTCCTCGGGCCACAGGTACGACACTTCGCGGCCGAGGAGCCTGGCGGTTGCGTACTTGTGCCGGCGGTAGGGAGGTCGCCCTCCGTTGATCCAGCGCTCGACCGTCTTGGCGTTCACGCCGACATGACCAGCGACGCCCTCAAGGGTGAGGCCGGCCTCCACGATCGCTCCCCGGAGCCGCTCGTTCGCCATGTCGACCTTCCGTCGGGCTGGGACGTGCTGGGACGTCTTGACCGTAGGCGAGACGTCCTCAACACGTCCAGGGCGGGGGTTACTTGTCTCGCTGTGGTCCTTGATTCTGATGGGGCATCGACGGCGACGGTTCGCCAGCTCAACTTCTCCAAGGGGCTTGACGGCGCCGAACCGGCATCGGCATGATGCGAGATAGGTACTACATACCTCGCTTCGACGGTATGGGCTCGATGCAACGCCTGCAAGACCTGTTTGACCTGCACGAAATGGGCCCCGCAAGGGGTCATGAGGCCCCGGGCGACCGGGGGCGAGGGACCCGGACCCTTGGCATTCCGGAGGGCACAGACCGAAAGGTCACGTCTCTGCCTGAAACGGGAGCACGCTCCCGAAGGAGACACGCAACACGTTCAACCTCCGCAGCGTTTCCGCGTTGCGGCCGGTTGCCTCCTCCGCCCGTCTCGCACGGGCGGGGTTGAGGGGAGCCGCGTGTACGGGCTTCAGCTGCCCGGACGGTCGTCTCTCACCACGGACCGCGACCGTCCGGCCCTCTCGCGAATCAGGAGATCAGCAATGGTCGAGCGCACCTTCGTCTCCGAGTCCACCGGCCCGATCGTCCTCGGGCTGGACCTGCCGATGGGCAGGGTCCGCGTTCAGGTTCTCGACAGCGTCACGACCGCCCGCGTAGTCCTGCGGACGGACGACTCGTCCGGCCCGGCCGCCGAGGCGGTCGACCGGGCCCGCAGCTCGCAGAACGGCCAGGCCATGGCCGTGGAGGTCCCCGAGATCCCCGGCAATGTGATGACGCAGAGCGTCAGCGGGAACCGGGTTGTGCAGAGCATGGAGACCGTGTACGGGTCGGTCACCGGCATGACCATCGTCAACGGCCGGGTCATCACCGGCGGGGGTACCGCCGTGATGGAGACGGTCAGCCCGATTGAGGCCATCGTCACCTTGCCGACCGGGTCCTCCCTCGCGGTCGTCTCTCAGTCTGCGGACGCCCGAGTTCGCGGTGACATCGAGCGCATGGAGTTCCGCTCCGTCTCCGGGGACTTGGAGATCAGCGGAGCCCGCAACCTGAGCGCGTCCACCACCTCCGGCGACGTGATCGTGGGCCGCCTGACCGACCGCCTCACCGCTCGCTCCGTCTCGGGCGACATCACCGTCGACCTGTACAGCGGCTCGGACGCCGAACTGACCACCACGTCCGGTGACATGGATGTACGCGCCACCGTCCGAGCCGTCGGCATCCTCCGCGCCAACACCGTCTCCGGCGACGTGCGGGTGAGCGGCGGCAGCCAGCTGCGGGTGAGCGCCAACAGCGTCTCCGGCCGCGTCTGCACCCGCTGACCTACCTCCCTCCCGCCGGGGCGGCCGCCTCTCACCACATCACCGCGGCCGCCCAGCCCTCTTCGTCCCTTCGACTTCAGGAGAGAGACCCGCATGCGTACGTACATCGGCGGCCAGCAGGCCGTCAGTGACATCGAGTGCGCCGAACTCGCCCTCGGCACCCTGCTGGAGCTGTGGCTCGGGGTGGAGGGCGAGAGCGCTGAGGAACGCGCGGCCCGGCGGGACGCGGCCCGCGACATCCTCGTCGAGGACCCGGAGATGCCCGACCGGACGGCCCGCGCTGTCCTGGACGTCGTCGAGTCCAACGCGCCGTCCCTGTTCAACGTCCGCCCTCTGACGAGCCCCGGCAGGGCCGAGTCCCGCACGGCCGGCAAGGCGGTGGCGTGATGCGTGCGCTGATCAGCGGTACTCGTGCCAACGGCTCGCACCGTCGTGCGGGTGAGCTCGCCTTCGAGCTGGCCCCCGACCCGGGGCTGCGCGAGGCGGCCTGCACTGCCTTCTCCCCGGCCCTGTTCTTCACCGAGGAGAGCGACGAGGAGTCGGTGGCTCTGGCCCGGGACCTGTGCTCGCTGTGCCCGGTCAAGGAGGCCTGCCTGGCGCTCGCGCTGGAGACGGAGGGCTGCGCCCGCCCCTACATGCGCTTCGGGATCTGGGGCGGGACGACTCCCAAGGAGCGGTACGCGCTCTACCGGCACAAGCACGAGACCACTGCCGCGGCGGTGACGAGGCCGGGCGTGTGCGGGACCTGCCGGGGCTACACCAGGCACCGCCGCTCCGGCGAAGACGCATGCGACGCCTGCCGGTCCGCCGTGGCCGCAGACAGCCGTCGCCGTCGCCGCGCGAACCGTCCAGTGAAGGAGGCAGCGTGATGGCCACGACCCGAACTCCCGCTCCCAGCACGGCACACGTTCCGCTGGAGCAGCTGCTCGACGAGCTTCGGGCCCTGCAGCCCGGCTTGGAACTGGCCGAACAGCGGCACCAATTCCTCGACCTGGACGCCCACTTGGTCCGGGACGACTACAGCAAGCCCGCCCGTACCGACAACGCCTCCGTGCGTGAGAGTGAGGGTGCGCCATGAGCAGCATGCTCACTGCGCTGCTGGCCGGCCTCCCATGGGCGGCCTGCTGGTCGCTGCATGCGTTGCGGTGCCGCCACCGGATCGAGCGGGCGCGCCGCGATCCGCTGACCGGCTTGCCGGGACGTGCCGCCTTTGAGGCTCAGGCCAGCAGGCTGATGCGCGTGGGAAGCACCGCGGTTGCCTTCGTGGACCTGGACGCCTTCAAGGCCGTCAACGACGAGCACGGTCACGCGGCGGGGGATGCGGCGCTGGTGACGACGGCGGAGCGTCTGGCCGGATGGGCCGAACCGCTCCGCGGGTACGTGGCCCGGCTGGGAGGCGACGAATTCGTTCTCGCCCTGCCCACCCCGGACGACTTGCCCTCCGCCCTGGGTGCGCTGCACGCCGCCTTGAGCAAGCCGGTGCCTTACCGCCAAGTCCAGCTGCTGACAGGTGCCTCCATCGGGGCGTTCGTCGCCGAGGGGCTGCCGGAGCCGGCGCGGGAGCGGGCGATGCGGCTGGCGGACGAGGCGATGTACGCGGCCAAGCGCAATGGAGGCGGCTGGCAGATCGCGCAGAGCCCGGTTCCGTCCATGACCACGACACGCGGGCGCAGGACCGGGCGCCGTGGCACGTCAACTCCTGCTGTGCGGTGGGGTGGGAACGGGTGAAGCCCTCCGTCATGAGCGCGGCCCAGATCCAGTCCGCTGAGCGCACGCTGTCCGTCGGCACGTGGGGCATCACCTTCGGCGCGGTGCTCTACTCCGTCCTGACCGTCACGCCGCTCGTGCTGAGGGTGACGGCGGCCGGGTGGGAGTGGACAGCCCCGATCCTGCCCGTCGTCGTGGACGCCGCGGTTGTCATCGTCGTCCGGCTCGACTCCACCGTTGCCCGCCTCGGGGGTTCGGCCGGGCGGTGGCCGGCGGTCCTGCGATGGCTGACCGGGATCATGACCCTGGCGCTGAACATTGGCGACAGTGCGCTCAAGCACGACGCGGTGGGAGTGGCCGTTCACGCGGTCGCTCCGACACTGCTCATCGTCACCTCCGAGGCAGGCCTTGCCTACCGGCGGGCGATCGCGAAAGCCCTGGATCGGATCGAGCATGAACAGCTCGAACAGCGTGCGCGTGAACAGCGGGAGCTGGCCGAGCGTGAACGCCTGGCACGTGAGGAACGTCAACAGCAGCGTGCCGCGGAGGAACGCCGCGAGCGCGAGGCGCGTGAACACCAGGCCCGGCTGGAGCGCGAACGCGCCGAGCGGGAAGCGGCTCAGCTTCGTGAGCAGCGGGAGTACGAGGACCGGCTGCGTCGCGAGGAAGCCGAACGCGCCGAACGCGAACGGTGTGAGCAGCGCGAGTACGAGCAGGCACGCGAAGAGCATGAACGGGTGGAACGCGAGCGCCGTGAACAGCACGAACGCGCCGAACGTGAACGCCTGGAACAACAACAGCGCGAAGAGCGCGAGCAGCGGGAGAAGGCCGCCCGTGAACGCGCCGAGAAAGCCGCTCGTGAACGGGCGGCCCATGCACGGACCGCTGCCAAGCCGAAGCCGGTGAACACCCCAGCGTCCGCGAAGATGAGCGAGAGCAAGGCGCGCGAAGCGGTGCGTGCCGGCAAGGCAGCGGGCCACTCCGTGCGTCAGATCGCTGACCTGACCGGCTGGTCGATCGGGTGGGTCAGCCAGCGCATGAACGAGACGCCGGCTGACGCCACCGAAGAGGCGTGCGCGGCATGACGTCGGCCGCCTTCGGCACGTACTACGACCCGAACGGCTCCAGGTGGGGGACACCCACCTACCCGTGGCGCCTGGCACCCGAAGGCCTCGCGACCCGCAGGCAGCTGCGGGCCCGAGGCCTTCGGCCCGGCGGCCAGCCCATCGCAGCCCAGGTGATGAGGCGCTCCAGGCGCCGCAGGACCGGAGCGCTGGTCGCCTACCTCTACCGACTCGACAAGGCCGCGCCCGTGCGGCCGATGACCCCGGGCAAGCAGGCCGCTCTCGCCAAAGCGATGACCGCCCGCCGCACCTGCCCCGTCTGCACGACGGACGCCGGGTACTGCATCCCGGCCTCGCTGGGCATGTGCGTGACCTGCGCCTACCCCCAGGACCAGAGCGCATAGCGGAAGGAGATCCGCATGCACGTGCACCTGTTCTCCGTGAAGGCGAAGCTCCGCCGCTTGGCCTTCCCCCTGGCCCTTCTCACCGCGGCGGCTGTCGGCAGCGAAGACGCCCGACAGCTGGTCGCCCGCCACGTCCCCTGGGCTCTCACCGCCGAGTGCGCCCTGGCGGTGTTCGCCACCGTCGAAGTCGCCGTGCGCGAGTTGCTGCTGCGGCTGTGCGGTGAGACGCACCGCTGCCGCATCGACGGCTGCCGCTTCCGGATACGGCTCACCTGCCCCAACGCGGTCCAGTCCCGCCGCTGGCAGGAGATTGTCGCCGCCCATCCCACCCACCGACTGCACCACCACTGATCTCCAAGGAGACACCTGTGACGACTCAGTCCGGACAGACTCCCACCACGCCTGCCCCTGCTGCGCAGGGCTCGTACATGTACCTGCTGACCTTGGACAAGCCCGGTTTTGTCTCGGGTAGTTGGCACGGGACCTGGACGCCGCCCCCCGGCGCGACGCGCCGGGATGCGCTCGTGCAGCTCATGGAACAGATCGAGAAGGAGGACCCGCGGTTCGCCGGGTCCACCATCGTCTTCTTCTCGCTGGAGCCCAACCAGCTCTGACCCGCACCGCACCTCTGCAGGGCCCGGCCGCCCACCTTCCACAGCGCCGGCCGGGCCCTGTTCCCTCACCAGCGGAAGGAACCACCAGTGAATCACCCTGACGACGGCGAGCTGTTCAACCGGCTGGAAGCCGAGATGGCCGCCGAATTGGAGCCCGAAGCGGGCGGTGCGGTAGTCGACTTGGGCCAAGCTCGGTCGGCCCGTGCCGGGTCGACCGACGCCGCCGCCGACCCGTCCTCCCGCCCTCACATGGGAGAAGGGAGCGAGGAGGAGGCCGAGCAGGAGGCTCAGCCTGCCCCCGCCCCTGCCGACGATGAACCCGCTGACCCGGTGGTGATGGTCGATCCTCCCTCCCCGGCCGGGCCAGGGCTGATGGATCGGCTGCGCAGCGGCAAGCGGCGCGATGTAATCCCGGCCTGGGCCCGTTCGAAGAGCGAGTTCAAGAACGCTGCCACCTGGTTGGGCGGCTACGCCTGGCACACCACCGCCTACCACGCGGTGCGGCTGCCCTGGTACGGGGCGCGGCTGGCCTTCCAGGCCCCGGTCGGCGCCGCGAAGTTCGTCGGCGGTGCGATGCGCTGGGTCACCGACGCCGAGGGCGAGCCGCTGCGGCAGGCCGCCGCACGGCGGGAGAACGCCGAGGAGTACCTGAAGCTGTCCCGGCTGCGCGACGGCCGGGTCAGGATGCGCGGCATCCTGATGGCGGCCGCGCTCCTGCTCGGCCCCGTCCTCGCCGTCGTGCTGTTCGTGCTCGCCCCGGCATGGCTCACCGTGCTCTCCGTCGCGGTGCTGACGGCCGGGCTCGGTTTTCTGGGCGCGCCCGGCGACAAGCCGGTCATCTCCCGCGCCGTGGTCACCACCGAAGTCGAGCGCCTGACCTCCGGCATCGTGGAACGCGCGCTGGGAGCCCTGGGCATCGCCGAGATCAACAAGGCGCTGGCCAAGGGCGGCGAGGGCATCAAGTTCCCTGCCCCGATCACCCGCGACGGTCCCGGCTGGCGCGCGGACGTGGACCTGCCCTACGGGGTGACCGTGCCGGACATCCTCGACCGGCGGGAGAAGCTCGCCTCCGGCCTGCGCCGGCCGCTCGGCTGCGTATGGCCCGAGCCGGTTGCGGACGAGCACGCCGGGCGGATGATGCTCTGGGTCGGCGACAAGGCCCTGAACAAAGTGCCCCCGCCCGCCTGGCCGCTGGCCAAGTCCGGTACGGCCTCGTTGTTTAAGCCGCTGCCGTTCGGCACTGACCAGCGCGGCCGCAACGTCGACATCACGCTGATGTACGACAACGTCCTCATCGGCGCGATGCCGGGCATGGGCAAGACCTTCTCCCTGCGCACGCCGCTGCTGGCCGCGGCGCTGGATCCGCTGGCAGAGCTGCTGATCTGGGAGCTGAAGGGCACCGGCGACCTGGACCCGCTCAAGCAGGTGGCCGCCGACTACGGCTCCGGCCCCGACGACGAGACCTGCGCTGCCGCGCTGGAGTCGATCCGCTACGTCTACAAGGACCTTGAGCGTCGGGCCAAGGTCATCAGCTCTCTGCCAAAGGACAAGTGCCCGGAGAACAAGGTCACTCCGCAGCTCGCGGCCGTCCCCTCCCTGGGGCTGCACCCGCTGGTGCTGGCCATCGACGAGTGCCAAGAGCTGTTCTCCCACGAGAAGTACGGCAAGGAAGCCGGATCCCTGTGCACGGCCATCATCAAACGCGGCCGGGCCCTGGGCGTGATCCTGCTGCTGGCCACCCAGCGCCCCGACAAGGAGTCGCTGCCCCCGGCCATCAGCGCCAACGTCGGCACCCGGTTCTGCCTGCGCGTGATGGGCCAGATCGAGAACGACATGATCCTCGGCACCTCGATGTACAAGAACGGCATCCGCGCAACCTCGTTCACCAAGTCCGACAAGGGCATCGGCTACCTGGTCGGCGCCGCCGACGACCCGCAGATCGTGCGCGGCTACTACCTCGATAACCCCGCCGCCGACGTCATCTGCACCCGCGCCCGCACCGCCCGCGAGGACGCAGGCACCCTCACCGGCCTCGCCGCCGGCCACGAGCCCGAGCGGCGCACCGCGGTCGACACGCTGCTCGACGACATCCTCGCCGTCGTCCCGGCGACGGAGGCCAAGCCGTGGAACGACGTCACCGTCGACCGGCTCGCCGAGCTGCGGCCCGAACTGTACGGGCCGTGGGCGGAGCTGGAGCCCGCCGAGAAGGCACGTCAGCTGACCACCGCGCTCAAGCCGCACGGCATCACCACGGGACAGGTGGCCCGCCGGATCAACGGCAAGACCGTCAACCGGACCGGCTTCGAGCGCTCCCACATCCTGCAGGCGATAGCAGAGCGTGACCGAAAGCGGGACGCGGGCTGACCCGCGGCCCCCTCTAGCGCTAGAGGTCCGACCCTCTAGCGCTAGAGGACCCGCTAGCGGCCCGCACGGCATCTGATCAGGCCGCTAGACGATAGCGGCCCACCTGCGGAAACCCGCGAAACTGCCCTCGGAGGCACTTCATGAGCCCGATCCTGCTCGCTATCGCTCTTCTGGTGCTCATCACACTGAGTTACGTAACGCTGTGTGCGGCTTCGCCGTTCGGGAACTGCCGCAAGTGCCACGGCTTCGGCTTCCAGATGAAGAACGACCGCAAGGGACGCCCACGGCGCGGCAAGGACTGCCGCCGCTGCAAGGGGCTCGGCAAGCGCATACGCGTCGGCCGCCACCTGTGGAACCTGTGGGCCCGCACCTACCGCGACGGCACCCGCTGATGCGCCGCCTGCTCGGCCTCGCGCTCGCCGCCGTCCTCCTGGGCCTGGCCGTCAGCGGCTGCCCCGCCGCCCCGCACGCCGACCCCGACGGCCCGCCGCCCACCACCATCCGCATGCCGCAACAGCCCTGAAGGAGGCGCCACATGGCCATCAAGGTCTCGCTCGTCGCCCTGTTCGGCCTGGTCCTGTTCTTCCTGCTCCGCTCCAAGTCCCTCGGCTACGGCTCCGCGTTCATCGCCATCATGTTCGGCTTCTACCTCGCCGCCACCGGCGCCTCCAAGCCCGTGAACGACCTCACCACGGCCGTTGTCGACGCCGTCGGCAAACTCATCTGAAGGGAGCCCGGGCCGTGAACCAACCCGTTGCGCGCCACTGGCTCGCACTCGCCGCGCCCAAGGCCGCCCCCGCCCTCGCCACCTCTACCGTCCTCATCCTCGGCCGGATCTGGAACGCCAACGGCGCCCAGCACTCCACCGGCGACGCCGCCTTGATGACGATCCTGGCGGCCGGAGCCGCGGCTGCCGGCACCGTCTCCTCCACCGGGTGGGCCGGAGATCCCGTCATCGCCGGTACCGCCTTCGCTGCCTCCGGCGGCCTCGCCCTCGCCGGAGTCGCCGGATACTCCGACGGTCTCTCCCTGCCCCTGCTGCTGTGGGCCGTGGCGACCGCCCTCGCCTACGCACTCGCCGCCCGCTACTGGCGCGCCGACCGCCGCGAAGTCGCCGCCCACGAGCGGCACATGGCCGAGCGCCATGCCGAGCACGCGCACGTTGAGCGAGTCGAGGCCCTGCGCGCCGGAGCGCAGATCGAGGTGGCCCGTACGGGCGCCGCCTACGCCGAGCAGCTGGCCACGGCCCTCGTCACCCGCGCCGCCCTGCCCGGCTTCAACCCGCAGGCCCTCGCCGAGGCGGGCCTGCCCGAACTGCCCATGAGCAAGGAGGACTGAGCTGTGATCCCCGACCCCACCAACTACGACGACTACGTCGAGGCCTTCGACTGCGAGCTGTGCTACCCGGTCGACGGCTCCGAGCCGTACGAGTACGCGCACTGCTGCCTGTGCGGCGCCGACGGCTCCAGCGAACGCCCCGACTGCACCTGCGAGTAGCAACCGGAAAGAGGACAGCCGTGTTCGAGATCCGCATCATCTGCGACCAGCAGGACATCGTCGAGATCAGCAAGACCCTGTCCCGAGCCTTCACCACCGGCGCATACCGCACGCACCCCACGCGTGACGGCCGGCGGGCGCGGGTGTACGTCACGGCCGACCACAGGCCCGGCGAGCCCACGGCGGTGGAATGGGCGGATGCAGAGACCGCCTACGCAGGCGCCCCGTCCATCGTGAAGGAAATGGGCAATGTCCTGGAGTTGTCCATGCAGCTCAACCGGCCCGGCGGACGCACCCCAGCCGCCGAACGCGAACAGCAGCTGCGCAAGGCAGCCCTGCTCGACCGGATCGCTCTGGACGAGAGCGCCACCTTCGCCCCGGACGTGGCCGCCGACGCAGTCGAGACCGCCGAAGCCGCTGCCATTGCCTTCGCTCTCGCCGACCACGCGCACGGCCACGGCAACCAGCCCACGGGTCCGAAGGCGAAGCACTGGGCCAAGACCACCTACCGCGGCTACGTCCGCCAGGAATACGCAATCTGGCAGCAGATCTGCGTCTGCGATGACTTTGGGGAAGGCCCTTGCCCGGCCCACCCCAGCCTCGACGCCTGAATCCGCCCGGGGCGGCCGCCTCTCGCCACAAGACCGCGGCCGCCCCGGCTCTCCGCCCCTTCGACAGGAACAGGAGCTGTCCTGTGCTGACCCTGACCGATCTGTTTTGCGGCGCCGGAGGCTCGTCCACCGGCGCCATCGCCGTCCCCGGCGTGCGTATCCGCATGGCCGCCAACCATGCCCGGCACGCCGTTGACACCCACCAGGCCAACCACCCCGACGCCGACCACGATTGCGCTGACCTCTCCCAGGTCGAACCGCGCCGCTACCCGGCAACGGACATCCTGTGGGCGTCCCCGGAGTGCACCAACCACTCGATCGCCAAGGGCCGCCGTCGCGGCCACGGTGACTACGGCGACGGGCTGTTCGCCCCGGACGGCACCGACGAAGCCGCGATCCGCAGCCGGGCCACCATGCACGACGTGCCTCGCTTCGCCGAAGCCCACCGCTACCGCGCGATCATCGTCGAGAACGTCGTCGACGCCTACTGGTGGGGCACCGAACAGGCCCCCGGCGCCGCCTTCCAGGCCTGGCTGACCACCCTGCATGCCTGGGGCTACGAACACCACATCGTGTGGATGAACTCCATGCACGCAGCCCGCTTCGGACCGCCTGCCCCGCAGTCCAGGGACCGCATGTACGTCGTGCTCTGGCGCAAGGGCGAGCGCGCCCCCGACTTCGACAAGTGGACCCGCCCGTATGCCCATTGCCCCACCCACGGGCGTATCCGTGCCATGCAGGCCTTCAAGCGCGTGGACCGGCGCTGGGGCCGCTACGGCAAGCGGGCGCAGTACCTGTGGCGCTGCCCGCACACCGAGTGCCGCAACACCGTGGTCGAGCCGCAGGTACGCCCGGCCGGCGACGCCATCGACTGGAGCCTCCCGGCCGCAGCGATCGGGGAGCGCAAGCGCCCGCTGGCAGTCGACACGATGCGCCGCATCCGGGCCGGGTTCGCCGCCTTCGCCGAGCCGCTCGCGGTGCCCGTGGAAGGCCGGGACGGCAAGCGCGCCGCCCCCGCCTCTGAACCCCTGCGCACGGTCACCACCCGCAACGAGACCGGCCTGGCCCTGCCCCCGTACATGGTCGAACTGCGCGGCGGCAGCTCCTCCCACCGCGCCATCAGTGAACCGCTGGCCACCGTGTGCGCCTCCGGCAACCACCACGGCATCGTCACCACACCCGGCCTGGTCGTGCCGTACTACAGCAACGGCACCGCCCGCCCTGCCACCTGGCCCCTGCCCACCGTCACCACCATCGACCGCCACGGCGCCCTGTACGGCGGCACCGTCTCCGCACTGGAAGAGTGCCGGTTCCGGATGCTGGAACCCCACGAGTACGCCGCCGCGATGGCCTTCCCCGACGGCTACAAGCTGCTCGCCAGCGACAAGCGCACCCGCGTGCTGATGCTCGGCAACGCCGTCACCCCGCCTGCCGCACGCGACCTGGTCGCCATGGTCACCGAGGCCATCACCGGCACCGAGCTCGAACCTGCTGCCTGAACACGGCCCGGGGCGGCCGGCCTCCCACGCAGGGGACCGCGACCGCCCCGGCTCTCCCAGCACTTCAACGGAAACAGGAGAACCTCACCGTGTCCTCGATTACCGTCCCGCCGCTGAATGCCCGGCGGCTGCGGCTCCTTGACGCCATCCGTCACATGTCCGGCGAGTGGACCACCGTGCGGGCGCACCGCCTGTACCGGGGCGCTGGATGGGGCCCCAAGCGCGCCACCGCCCGGGCCGACCTCAACGCGCTCGCCCGCTGCGGCTACCTGGCCCGGCACGAGACCTGCGGCCGGCGCTTCTTCACCCTCAAGCGCACCGGCTTCTGAACACGCCCGAGGCGGTCGCCTCTCACCACAAGACCGCGACCGCCTCGGCTCTCCGTCCCTTCGACAGAAACAGGAGAACTCCCAGCATGACAGCTGAACCCGCGGTTGTGCAGCTCGCTTCCGGCCTGCCGATGCACGATCGCGCCGCCGCCGACGTCACCCGCGTCCCACCCCATGACCTTGATGCCGAGCAGGCCGTTGTCGGCTCCCTGATGCTCGCCCCGGAGGTCATCGCCGAAGTCACTGCCGTCATGGACCCGGCCGATCACTACCGCCCGGCTCACGAGGCCATTCACCGCACCATCCTCGACCTGAACGCCCAAGGCCGGCCCGCCGATCCGATCACCCTCGGGCACCACCTCGAGCAGCTCGGCGAGCTGCATCGCGTCGGCGGCAGGGCCTACCTGCACACCCTGGTGCAGGCCGTGCCCACGACGGCCAACGCGGCCTACTACGCCGAGATCGTGCACCGCCTCGCGCGGCGCCGCCGCAGCATCGAAGCCGGCACCCGCATCGTGCAGGCCGGCATGACCCCGGACGCCACCGAGGAAGACCTGCGCGAGCTGCTGGCCCTCGGCGCCGAGACCCTGCCCGGGGTGTGGGCGGATCCCATCCCGCTCAACCACCAGCCCAAGCTCCCCACCTTCCCCACCCACGTCCTGCCCAGCTGGCTGCGCGAGTTCGTCGACGCCATCGCCGAGGAGACCCAGACCCCGCCCGACCTGGCCGGAGCCCTCGCCCTGGCCGTCCTCGCCACCACCGCCGGCGGCCGGGTCATCGTCCAGCTCCGCGGCCGATGGCGCGAGCCCACCAACCTCTTCGTCGTCGTCGCCCTGCCCCCGGGCAACCGCAAATCTGCGGTCTTCGCCGCGATGACCGCGCCCCTGCGCGCTGCGGAGAAGCAGCTCGTCACCCAGGCCGCCGGACGCATCGCCGAGGCCGAGGTGACCGCCAAGATGGCCCGCGAGGCAGCCGACAAGGCCGCCGCCCAGGCCGCCAAGGCCGACGGCCCCGAACGCGACGGGCTGACCGCCGAGGCCATCGCCCTCGCCCAGGCCGCCGACAGCCTCGAAATCCCCAACTCCCCACGCCTGCTCGCTGACGACTCCACCCCCGAAGTCGTCACCACCCTGATGAGCGAGCAGGGCGGACGGCTGTCGGTGATGTCCGCCGAGGGCGGCATCTTCGACATCATCGCCGGCCGCTACTCCGGCACCCCCAACATGGACGTCTTCCTCAAAGGCCACGCCGGAGACTGGCTGCGCGTAGACCGCCGCACCCGAGTGGAGAACATCGAAGCCCCGGCCCTGACCATGGGCCTGGCCGTCCAGCCCGACGTACTCGAAGACATCGGCAAACACCGTGGCTTCGACGGCCGCGGCCTGCTCGCCCGCTTCCTGTACGCGCTGCCCGAATCCCTCGTCGGTTACCGCAAGCCCGACCCCGCTCCCGTCCCCGAGCCCGTCGCCGAACGCTACGAGCACACCGTCACCGCGCTCACCCTGACGCTGGCCGAGTGGACCGACCCCGCCGTCCTGCGCCTGACCCCCGAGGCGGACCAGGCCCTCGCCGCCTACGACCAGCGCATCGAACCCCAACTCCGCGCCCGCGGCGGGCGCCTCGGCCACATCACCAAATGGGCCAGCAAGCTCGTCGGAGCCACCGCCCGCATCGCCGGACTGCTGCACCTGGGCCAGCACCTGGAGAACGGCTACACCAAGCCGATCAGCGGCGAGACCATGAACGCCGCCATCGAACTGGGCGACTACTTCGCCACCCACGCCCTGACCGTCTTCGACCTCATGGGCGCTGACGCCGCCCTCACCCGCGCTCGCACCCTGCTGACCGTGCTGGAGGAGAACGGCTGGGAGAGCGTGACCCGCCGTGACCTGTTCGCCAAGCTCTCCCGCTCCGAGTTCCCCACCGTCGCCGACCTGGAGCCCGCCGTCGCGCTCCTGGAAGAACACGGCTACCTCCGCAGCCGGACCCCGTCCCGCACCGGCAAGCGCGGACGCCCTCCGGCACCGCGCTACCTCATCCACCCCCAGGTACGGGAGGCCCGGGCATGACCCCCACATCCTGCTCCCGCACGCCAGCCCGTACGCAGAAACCGCAGAATACGCAGAAACCCCCTGCCACCCCCGCTGACCAGCACGGACAGCCGACCGGGCCCGCTGCCGCAAAAATCCGCGGAATCGCCGCACAAATCAGCCCGGGCCCCGTCCGGCACTCTCGCCCGGCGCCCGCCCGTGATTTCTGCGGAGATTCCCGCGATTTTTGCGGCAACCGCCCCCGGACCCCCAACACCGCAGGTCAGACCGGGGGTTCGCGGTTTTTTGCGGATTCTGCGGTTTCTGCGGCGCAACGCCAGGCCGACGAGAGGAGCGAGAGGTGACGACCACCACAACGGCCGGGCCACGAAGGCTCCTTACCATCCGCGAGATCTGCTCGGAGCTCGACATCAGCCCCTCCACCTTCTACGACTGGCGCGCCAAGAAGCGCGCCCCGCGCTGCATCAAGCTGCCCAACGGCGAACTCCGAGTCCGGCGCAGCGACTACGAGCACTGGCTGGACGGTCGGGAGGACACCGCCTGATGGATCACTCGTACAACGTCAAGTTCTGGAAGACCGCTGTCTACAAGGGCAAGCGGGGCACCACGTACACGGTCCGGTGGACGGTCGACGGCCAGGAGTGGCGTGAGGCACTGGGCACACGCACGCTCGCGGACGCCTTCCGCTCGGAACTGGTGAGCGCTGCCCGGCGCGGCGAGCCGTTCAGCCGCGGAACCGGTCGTCCTGTCTCGTTCCAGTCCAGGGCGAGCGATGTGAGCTGGTACGACTTCGCCGTCCGGTTCGCTGACCACCAGTGGGGCAGGACGGCGGGGAACAGCCGGAAGAACACGGCCAAGGCACTCACGGCCACCACGATTCCTCTGCTGCGCACGCCCCCCAGCCGGTTCGCGGCGGTGGATGTGCGCAGGGCGCTGCGGGAGTACGCGTTCAACACCCTGCACCGGGAAGAAGCTCCCCCCGAGATCACCGTGATCCTCAAATGGGTTGAGCGCAACACGCAGACCATGGCGGCGTGGGAGGACCCGGTCAAAGTCGACGAGATCCTGAGTGCCGTCGACACGCTGCTCGACGGCACGCGTGCTGCAGCCAGCTCCGTCAAGCGCAACCGGCGGATCCTGAACGTGGCCATGGAGTACGCAGTCAAGCACCGGATTCTGCGCGAGAACCCGTTGCCCAAGGGGCGAGGCGCGGCACCAAAGACGTCCAACTCGCTAGACAGACGGTCACTGATCCATCCGGCTCGGATGGCGCGCATGCTGGCGTGGATCCGTCGGCGCCCCCGTGGCGGCCGGCGGCTGCACGCCTACTTCTCCACGATCCGCTACTGCGCCCCGCGCCCCGAGGAAGCCGTGGCGATGTACGTGGACGATGTGCTGCTGCCTCCGGAGGATGCAGAGGACCAGTGGTGCAACCTTGTGATCCACACCGCACAGCCGGAGGTGGGGAAGAACTGGACCGATGACGGCGCGCTTCACGAGGAGCGCGGGTTGAAGGGACGGGCTGAGCAGGACACGCGCGTGGTGCCGGGACCTCCGCCGTTGACGAGGACGCTGCGCGCGTACATCAAGGCCGAGGGGCTGAAGCCCGGTGACCGGATGTTCCCTGGCGAGTTCGGGGGGATCCTCTCCGGCTCGGTCACGCGCAGGGCCTGGCGGGGTGCCCGCAAGGCGGAGCTGACGGAGCGTGAGTGCGCGTCCCCGATGGGGAAGCGGATCTACGACATCCGGCACACCCGTCTGACCGAGTGGCTCAACCAAGGTATTCCGCCTGCGCAGGTGGCCTACTGGGCCGGCAACAGCGTCGCTGTCCTGCTGGCGTTCTACGCCGCGTGCATCGACGGGCAGCTTCCGGACCTGAAGCGCCGGATGGAAGCCCAGATGGAAGCTGAGGAGGAACCTCTCGACCAGACCGAGGCGGACTGAGCCGCGGAGAACTTCTCCGCGTATTCACCGTGGCCACCCGCAGAAACCCGGTGACAGCCGGACAGTGCCGGACCCTCCCCGCGGTCGCCGGGGGAGGGTCCGGCCCTTACGCCCCTGCTACGCCACCCTCGCTAACCTCTCCTGACCAGCAAAAACGCCCCTCCCGGCGGGAGAGGCGAAAGGTGGTGCGCGAGCGCCCCCGGCAGGACTCGAACCTGCGGCCAAGCGCTTAGAAGGCGCCTGCTCTATCCACTGAGCTACGGGGGCCGGTCTGGTGCTGCGGTCGCGGACGGCTGAAGCCCCGGGCTCGGTGGTGCCGTGACCTTGCCGGGGACAAGGATAGGGCTCCGCGTACCTCGTCCCGGTTGCTTCACCTCCGTGACACGATGTGGAGGTTCGGTGAAGCGGTCCTGATAATCGCAGGCAGGTGCGATTTTCGCATCGTTTTTGACGCCCTGCGCAACGGGTGTTGTGCACTCGTTATGCCTGGGCCCCTTGCGCCACGCCTCGCGCGCCAGGGGTGATTTACTTCAAAAACACCCCAGAATTGGGCATTCTGCACGTGTGGCGACCTTGGACGTACGGCCCCGACTGCTCGACGCACTGTCCGCACTGCGTGACCGTGTCGACGCCGCACGCTTTCCGCTCCCCCTTCCCGGCGCGGCCCGCGCCCGTCGAAACCGGGCCGAGCTCCTGGCGCAGCTCGACGACTATCTGGTGCCCCGCCTGTGCGCCCCCGAAGCGCCGTTGCTCGCGGTCGTCGGAGGGTCCACCGGGGCGGGCAAGTCCACGCTGGTCAACTCGTTGGTGGGGCGTCGGGTCACTGAGGCGGGGGTACTGCGGCCGACAACCCGCACGCCAGTTCTTGTCTGCCATCCGGACGATCATCATTGGTTCGCGGGGCCCCGGGTGCTGCCGCGGCTGCACCGGGTCTGGGTGCCGGCCCAGGAGGGCGCTGCATACGAGGCGGACGGCATCGACGACGCCGTGGAGGCCGGGGCTCCGGACGCCGCCGACGGCGCCGAGGGGGAGGGGCCGGACGACGAGCTCAGCTCGCTGCGGATCGAGACCGACCGTTCCCTGCCGCGCGGGCTCGCGCTGCTGGACGCGCCCGACATCGATTCCCTCGTCGCCCGCAACCGCGAGCTCGCCGCTGCACTGATCTGCGCCGCCGACGTCTGGGTGCTCGTCACCACCGCCACCCGCTACGCCGATGCCGTGCCCTGGCACCTGCTGCGCACCGCCAAGGAGTACGACGTCACGCTCGTCACCGTGCTGGACAGGGTGCCGCACCAGGTCGCGGCCGAGGTGTCCCGCCAGTACGACGCGCTGCTCGAACACGCGGGCCTGGGGGACGTGCCCCGCTTCACCATTCCCGAACTCCCGGAGTCCGCGGGCGGTGGCAGCGGACTGCTGCCCGCCACCGCCGTCGCCGGGCTGCGCACCTGGCTCGGCCAGCGGGCCCAGGACCCGGCGGCCCGGACGGTGGCCACTGCCCGGACCGCCGCCGGGGTGCTCTCCTCCCTGGGCGCACGGTTGCCCGGGCTCGCCGGGGCGTCAGCCGTGCAGCACGCAGCGGCAGTCCGGCTGCTGCAGCGCGTCGAGGACGCGTACGGGCGCGCTGTGGAGCGCGTACGGTTCGCCGTCGAATCCGGCGAGATGCTCGCCGGCGACGCCCTGACGCACTGGCGCGGACATCCGCAGGACAGCACGCCCGACGAACTGCTCACCGCCCTCACGGGCTCTCTCGTCGCGCTGCTGAGCTGCGCGGCCGACGCCGCCGACGAGGAGATCACCGCGGCCTGCAGCGACGACCCGGCCACCGGTTCCGTACTTGCGCCGAGCGACCCGGACGGGGCCGCCGGACGGATCGGTGTGGCCGCGCGGCGCTGGCGGCGGTGCCTGGAGGAGATCGCGGAGGAAGAGGTGCGGGCCGCCGAGAGGGCCGCGAGCCTCGACGCGGAACACGTTGCCGCGCTGCTCGCAGCGGCACTCCTGGGTGGCCGCCGGGCGCGCATGGCGGGCGAGACGCTGGCCGAGCTGCTGGGCGCGCAGGGCGCACTGCGGCTGCACGACCGGGGCGGGGACCTGCTGTCCGGCTGCCTGGAGCAGGTGCTCGATGCCGAACGGGACCGCAGGGCGGCTCCCTTGGAGGCGCTCGAGGTCACGCCGGAGCACCAGGTCGACCTGATTGCCGCGTTGTCCGTCCTGCAGAAGGAGAGGTGACCGCTGTGCAGACCACCGGTAGTTGTGACGCGCGGGGCGAGGGCCGCTCCCGCGGCGACTCCGAGGACCGGGTCTGGGACGACGGTCTGATCGCTCGCCGGGCGCGGCCCGAGCGTCCCGCACACTCCCCGCTGACCGCCACGGCGCTCCCGCCGGAGCGCACGTCTCCTCCCGTGAGCCCTATGCCCCCGGCTCCGCCCCGGAGTGCGCCGACCCCCGTGGGGCACGCCCTGCGGCCGCGACTTGACGCCTTGCGCGAGCTGGTGGGGCTGTCCGGGGCGCGGCTGGACCGGCGCACGCTCGCCGAGGCGCGGCGCGTGCTGGAGGAGGCCGCGGCCCGGCAGCGCTACTCGCTCGACCTCACCGTCGTCGCCATCGCGGGCTCCACGGGCAGCGGCAAGTCGACCCTCTTCAACGCCCTGGCCCGGGCGCAGCTCTCGGAGGCCGGGGTGCGGCGCCCGACCACCGCGCTGCCCGTCTCCTGCGCCTGGTCGGACCGTGCGGAGGGCCTGCTGGACCGGCTGGGCATCCCGGCGCGGGCGCGCCGGCAGCCGGTGCGCCCGTACGACCGGTCGCTGAACGGCCTCGTCCTGCTGGATCTGCCGGACCACGACTCGGCAGCGGCCGGGCACCGGGAGCAGGTGGACCGGCTGCTGCGGCTGGTGGACGCGGTGATCTGGGTGGTGGACCCGGAGAAGTACGCGGACGCGGTGCTGCACGAGCGCTATCTGCAGCCGCTCGCCGGGTACGCGGAGGTGACCTTCGTCGTCCTCAACCAGGTCGACCGGCTGTCCCGGGACGCCGCCGACCAGGTGCTCGACGACCTGCGGCGGCTGCTGGACGAGGACGGGCTGGCCCTGGGCGAGCACGGCGAGCCGGGCGCCGTGGTGATGGCGATCTCGGCGCTGACGGGCGAGGGGATCGGGGAACTGCGCGAGCTGCTGGGACAGTTCACGGCCCGGCGGACCGCGGCGGAGCTGCGGCTGACGGCCGATGTGGACGGCGTCTCGGGGCGGTTGCGGCAGGCCTACGTGGCCGACGGACGGCCCGGGCTGACCGAGCAGGCGCGGCTGGAGTTCGAGGACCGGCTGGCCGAGGCGGTGGGCGCGCAGGCGGCCGGGCTCGCGGCGGAACGGGCCTGGCGGCGGGACGCCGAGCGCGCGTGCACGACGATGTGGCGGCGGGCGCGGCGCTGGTACCGGGCCGTGGTCGCGCGGGTGTGGCTGTGGCTGCGCGCGCTGGGGCCGTGGCTGGGGTTCTCGGGGGTGGACGAGGACGAGATCGACGGCGTGGCCGGCGTCTGCGACACGAGTGAGTTCGCGTCGGCGGACGAGTACGGCGAGGGGGGCGTGCACGACGTCGACGCCCTCGACTTCTCCGACCATCTCGGGGCCGAGGCCTCCGTCGATGCGGCCGGGAGGCCTGTGGCGGCGCGGCGCACCGCCTCCCGGCCTCTGGTCGAACAGGCCGTGCGGACGCTGGCGCACGAGGCGGCGACCGGCCTGCCCGGCCCCTGGGCACAGGCCGTGCGCGAGGCAGCGGTGCGCGGGGCCGACGGGCTGGCCGACGCACTCGACGAGGCGACTGCCGCCGCGGCGTCCGCCCCGGTCGTGCGGCGCCCGGGTGGCTGGCACACCGGCGGCAGCTGGCGCGCGGCGGGCTGGCTGACGAGGGCCGACGAGGGCGGTGTGCTGGGCATCTCCCGGGGCTGGCGTACGGGCATGGGGCGCGCTGCAGCGTGGCGCACGCGCGGGGGCGGCGCCGTGCGGGCGTCCCGGCCGCGGTGGTGGACGGTGGTGGCCGTGGGGCAGGTGGCCCTGCTGGGGCTGCAGCTGCTCGGGGTGGCAGGACTGGTGGGGGTGCTGACAGGGGACTTCGGGGCGCCGTGGTGGGTGCCGGGGCTGCTGGTGGCGGGGGCCGCGGCCGGCGGGCCGGCCCTTGCGTGGTGCTGCCGGGTGGCTGCGAGGGGGCCGGCCCGCCGGTACGGGCTGGAGATCGAGCGGCGGCTGCGGGAGGCCGCGGCGGGCTGCGGGCGGGCGCGGGTACTCGAGCCCGTGGCGGCGGAACTCCTGCGGTACCAGGAGGTGCGGGCGCAGTTCGTGATCGCGGCGGGCGAGGGGTGAGGGAGGGGCGGAGAGACGGCGAGACGTGAGGGGCTGAAGGGGCAGCAGGGGCTGGTGAGCGCCGTCCGGGTGACGGGGTTTTCCACAATCCGCGGGCGGTCCACAGGCTCCAGCAGACTCTCGCGATCACGGGCACGATGAGGTCACGCGGCCGGGCAATCGGGCACCGGCCGGGCGCACAGAGGCTGCGCAGGGGTACGGGGGGCGGTTCGCATGAACGAGACGTTGGTGACGGTCGTGGGCAACGTGGCCACGCCGCCGGACTTCCGGGAGACGGCCGGCGGGGCGTCCGTCTCCCGCTTCCGGCTCGCGGCGACGGTACGGCGCTGGGACCGGGGGCGGGAGGAATGGACGGACGCGTACACCAGCTTCTACACCGTCTGGGCATGGCGGGCGCTGGCGGGAAACGTGGTGGGGTCGCTGTCGGTGGGCGAACCGGTCGTCGTCCACGGCAAGTTGAAGGTCCAGGAACAGGAGCGCGACGGAAAACGGTGGCTGTCGGCCGACATTGACGCGGTGTCGGTCGGGCACGATCTCGCGCGGGGCACGTCGGCGTTCCGCCGGGTGTCGCAGGCGAGACCGCTGCCGCTCGAGCCGGTGCGGATGGCGGGGATGCCGGTCACGGCGGGGGAGGTCATCGCCGCCGGCGGGGGCGTCGGGGAGGCTCGGACGGCGGGGGTGTCCCCGTAGACCTGGTGCAAGTCCGGCGCAGGCCCGGCATACGTCCCGCACACGCCCCGCGCAGGTCAGTACGGCCGCGAGAGCGTCTTCGGGCCGCGTCCGACGGGGCCGCGGGCCGGGTTCACGGGGCCTGGGCAACAACCCCCGGAAATGGGGTATTTGTCCCGGGGATTTGTCGATAAGGCCAGGTCAGGGGCGGCGCCGCCGGTAACGATTCCGATTCGGATCCTGGATCCGGGCGGCTGTGTGGAACCAGGCGTTCTCCCCGCTCTTTAGGATCTCCGTCCGTAGCAACGGGGGCCACTGCGTATTCAGTTGCCCGGTGGGGCGCACGCCCGGAGGAGTGCGGCGAGCTGCGCCTGCCCGAAAGGAAACCATGAACTCTGTCACGAGGCGGGGCGCAGCACGCCTTGCCGCGGCACTCCTGACATCCGGACTGGCCGTCGTGGGGGCCGTGGCCGCCGCGGGTCCGGCTGCGGCGGTCAGGTTGCCGCAGAACCAGGGGGGCGTCAGTGCGGCGCTCGGCGCCATCACGGCCGGTGGCCGGGCCGTCGTGCACGACCGGCGCAAGACCGGCGAGGTGGCCGCGGGGCTCTTCGAGATGAAGGTCGACGGCGGCGGCGCGCTGCAGACGTACTGCATCGACATCCTGACCAACACCGTGGACGGTGCGAAGTACCGGGAAGCGGGCTGGAGCGAGTCGTCCCTGCACGACAACAAGGACGCCGGGAAGATCCGCTGGATACTCCAGCACTCCTACCCCCAGGTCAACGACCTGGCCGCGCTCGCCAAGGACTCCGGTGCGGGCACGCTCGACGCGAACACCGCCGCGGCGGGCACCCAGGTCGCCATCTGGCGGTACTCGGACCACGTCAGCGTGGACGCGCAGAACCCCGAGGCGCAGAAGCTCGCCGACTGGCTCTACAAGAGCGCGCAGGACGTCGAGGAGCCCAAGGCCTCGCTGACCCTGGCCCCCTCGGCGGTCTCCGGCAAGTCCGGGCAGCGCCTCGGCCCCGTCACGGTGCGCACCGATGCGGCCAGCGTCACCGTGGCCCCCTCGGGGGACGCCGCGGCCAAGGGCGTGAGGATCGTCGGCAAGGACGGCAAGCCGGTCACCACGACGGCCGGCGGCGGCGAGCTCTACTTCTCCGTCCCGGCCGGCGCCCCGGACGGCTCCACCTCGCTCAAGGTCACCGCCGCGACCAAGGTCCCGGTGGGCCGGGCCTTCATCGGCGACCACATGAAGACCCAGGCCCTGATACTGGCCGGCTCCAGCGAAAGCACCGTCTCCGCCACCGCGACCGCGACATGGGCGAAGAAGGGTGCCGCCCCGGCCGTGGCGGCCAGGAAGGACTGCAGCAGGAACGGGGTGGAGATCACCGTCGACAACAAGGGCGACGAGGCGTTCCCCTTCGAACTGGCGGGCGGACGGCACACGGTCCGGCCCGGCGGATCCGAGACGGTCGTCGTGAAGGCCGGGGAGGACAAGGCCTACCGGGTCGCGGTCACGGGGGCGAACGGGTACTCCCGGACGTTCTCCGGGATATTGGACTGCCAGACCGCGGAGAGCGGCTCCACCGGCTCCGTGGGCGGCGCCCCCTCGGCCCGGCCGAGCCCCAGTCCGTCGCCGGTCGCCGACGGTGACCTGGCGACCACCGGCGGCAGCGGTTCGACCCCCGTAGTGGCCGGCCTGGCCGTGGCGCTGATCGTGGCCGGCGGCGGTGCGGTCTACGCCCTTCGCAGGAGGGAGGCGGCCGACGGCCGGTGAGGTGCGCGGTCCGCGGGTGTCGTGCCACGGCGTTCGTGCAGGCAGTGGCCGGGTCCGCCCGGTCACCGGCCCGCCGGGCCATAACGCGTTTCCGCCGGAGGGTGCCGGTACGGCAAGATGGGTGTGTCTGCCCTCATGCGGCGGCGCCGCACATTGGCCCTTCTCGATTGCCGGACGGTTTCTCTTGGCTGAGTACATCTACACCATGCGCAAGACGCGCAAGGCGCACGGCGACAAGGTCATCCTCGATGACGTGACGCTGAGCTTCCTGCCCGGTGCGAAGATCGGTGTGGTCGGCCCCAACGGTGCCGGTAAGTCCACCGTCCTCAAGATCATGGCCGGCCTGGAGCAGCCCTCCAACGGTGACGCCTTCCTCTCCCCTGGCTACAGCGTCGGCATCCTGATGCAGGAGCCCGAGCTCGACGAGAGCAAGACCGTCCTGGAGAACGTGCAGGACGGCGTCGCCGGCATCAAGGGCAAGCTCGACCGGTTCAACGAGATCGCCGAGCTGATGGCGACCGACTACTCGGACGCGCTGCTCGAGGAGATGGGCAAGCTCCAGGAGGACCTGGACCACGCCAACGCGTGGGACCTGGACGCCCAGCTCGAGCAGGCCATGGACGCCCTCGAGTGCCCGCCCGGCGACTGGTCGGTCACCAACCTCTCCGGTGGCGAGAAGCGCCGCGTCGCGCTCTGCAAGCTGCTGCTCGAGGCCCCCGACCTGCTGCTCCTCGACGAGCCCACCAACCACCTCGACGCCGAGTCGGTGAACTGGCTCGAGGCGCACCTCGCCAAGTACGCGGGCACCGTGGTGGCCATCACCCACGACCGCTACTTCCTCGACAACGTCGCCGAGTGGATCCTCGAGCTCGACCGCGGCCGCGCCCACCCCTACGAGGGCAACTACTCCACCTACCTGGAGAACAAGGCCGCCCGCCTCAAGGTCGAGGGCCAGAAGGACGCCAAGCGCCAGAAGCGCCTCAAGGAAGAGCTGGAGTGGGTCCGCTCCAACGCCAAGGGCCGCCAGGCCAAGTCCAAGGCGCGTCTGGCGCGTTACGAGGAGATGGCGGCCGAGGCCGACAAGATGCGGAAGCTGGACTTCGAGGAGATCCAGATCCCGCCGGGCCCGCGTCTGGGCAACGTCGTCGTCGAGGTCAACAACCTCTCCAAGGCCTTCGGCGAGAAGGTCCTCATCGACGACCTGTCCTTCACCCTGCCGCGCAACGGCATCGTCGGTGTCATCGGCCCGAACGGCGCCGGCAAGACCACCCTGTTCAAGATGCTCCAGGGCCTGGAGACCCCGGACTCCGGCGACATCAAGGTCGGCGAGACCGTCAAGATCTCGTACGTCGACCAGGGCCGCGCCAACATCGACCCCAAGAAGACGCTGTGGGCCGTCGTCTCCGACGAGCTGGACTACATCAACGTCGGCCAGGTCGAGATGCCGTCCCGCGCCTACGTCTCCGCGTTCGGTTTCAAGGGCCCGGACCAGCAGAAGCCGGCCGGCATCCTCTCCGGCGGCGAGCGCAACCGCCTGAACCTGGCGCTCACCCTCAAGCAGGGCGGCAACCTGCTGCTCCTCGACGAGCCGACCAACGACCTCGACGTCGAGACCCTCTCCTCGCTGGAGAACGCCCTGCTGGACTTCCCGGGCTGCGCCGTGGTCGTCTCCCACGACCGCTGGTTCCTCGACCGGGTGGCCACGCACATCCTGGCGTACGAGGGCAACTCGAAGTGGTTCTGGTTCGAGGGCAACTTCGAGTCCTACGAGAAGAACAAGATCGAGCGGCTCGGCCCGGACGCCGCCCGTCCGCACCGCGCCACGTACAAGAAGCTGACCCGGGGCTGATGACGCAGCCGCTGCGCTTCGCCGACGCCGGGGAGGCGGCCGATCTGGCCGCCTTCCTGGCCCGGCTGATCCACTACGACCGGGCCGCCGCCGTCCGGCTGCAGGCCGGCGGCGGGGTGCTGGGCGTCTTCGGACGGCCGCCGTCCTTCGAGGTGCTCGCGATCCGCACGGCCCGGCTGGCCGAGGAGGCCGTGCTGGACGTGACGGTCTCGGCGGGGCAGCTCGCCGACGCGCTCGACGCGGCCGTCGCACAGGGCGCGCCCGTCGTCGTGCCGGAGGCCGTCACCGGCCCGCCGTGGGCGGGGGTGCTGCCCCCGCGCGGAGGCTGGCAGCGGGTGCCGGGCCTGCCGGACGCACAGGCGATGCACGGCGCGCTGAGCGCCGCTGTCGCCGAGTTCCGCGAGCGCGACCGGGCGCTGCCGGAGGAGCGGCGGACGCGCGGCGAGCGCGATCGCATCGGCCGCCAGATCTGGTCCCGCACGCTCGGGGACACCGGGCTGCCGCTGCGTGCGGTGCACGCGGCGCAGTCGCTGGGCTTCCTGCGGCCCGCGGCACGCCAGCAGCCGGCCCTCGCCGCCTCCCGGTCCGCCGGAGCGGCGGCCGGTGTGCTGTCCTCGGCCGAGGAGCCGTTCGCGCTGCTCGCCGCGGGCGGCTGGCTGCGCCTGCGCACCCCGTACGGCTCGGTCGCCGTGCGCACGGGCGGGCTCGCGGGCCTGACGGTCACACCCACCCGGCACTGAAACGGCGCCGGACCGGCCCCGGGCCGGGCCCGGCAAGTGCCGTGCTCAGTCGGCCGAGTTGATCATCGTGGCGGCGGCGTAGGTCAGGTAGTTCCACAGCTGCTGCTCGTGCTCGGGCGCCAGCCCCAGCTCGTCGACCGCGTCGCGCATGTGCCGCAGCCAGGCGTCGTGGGCGGCGCGGTCCACCGTGAAGGGGGCGTGGCGCATGCGCAGCCGCGGGTGTCCCCGGTTCTCGCTGTAGGTGCGGGGACCGCCCCAGTACTGGACGAGGAAGAGCACCAGGCGCTCCTCGGCCGGGCCCAGGTCCTCCTCGGGATACATCGGCCGGAGCAGCGGGTCCTCCGCGACCCCCTCGTAGAACCGGCGGACCAGGCGCCGGAAGGTCTCCTCGCCGCCGACCTGCTCGTAAAACGTCTGCTCCTGAAGCGTGCCGCGCGGAATCTCATTCACCCTTCCATGGTCTCAGACGCCACACGGTGGGCGGAGGGGAACAACCGGCGGCGGTTATCCCCGCCGTACCGTGATCGTCGTCCACGCCCCCACGTGCACCCGGTCCCCGTCCTGCAGCGGCACCGGGACGTACGGCTGGATCGGGTCCTCCGAGCCGTTGATCGTGGTGCCGTTGGTGGAGTCCTGGTCGACCACCGCCCAGGTGCCGTCCGGCTGCTGGACGAACATGGCGTGCTGGTGCGAGACGCCCGGGTCCTCCGGGGGGACCGACAGGTCGATGTCGGGGGACTCGCCCGTGCTGTGCCGGCGGCGGCCCACGGTGACCTGGTGGCCGGTGAGGGCGAGGTGCTGTTCGGGCGAGTAGGCGGGCAGGTTCAGGCTCGCCGCCTCCGGGCCGCCCTTGTTCATCATCCGCAGGAAGTACTCGCGGTCCGGCGCGATGACGGCCACCCAGCCGGCGGGCTGCACAGGCTGCACAGGCTGTGCGGGCTGCGGGGCGACCGGCGGGCAGATGACCCAGTCGTCCTCGTCGCTGTAGGGGTGCTGCGGGGCCAGCGGCTCGGACGGGCGGTTCTTCTGCGACGGGCGGGACGGCTGGTAGACCCAGTCGTGCGGCACCTGCGGATGCGGCGACGGCGGCGGGTCGGACTGGAACGGGTCCGACTGGAAGACGTGCGGCTGCAGCGGGCCCGGCGGGGTCGCCCCCGGCGGGTGCCCGAGGTAGTTGTGGCCGCACTCCTCGCAGTACGGCGTCTGCGGCGTTTCGCGGGGCGTGCGGCACTGCGGGCAGAGCTCCGCCTGCACCGTGGCGTCGTGCTCCGGGACGTTCCAGGTCTGCGGGCCGCCGGTGCCGTGCAGGGGCGGCGGAACGGCCGCTCCCGTGGCTGCCGCCTGCATCCGGTGTCCGCACACGTCGCACCAGTCCTCGGCCTGGGACTGGTGGCCTTTCTCGCAGGTCGGCATCTCGGTCTCTCCCCCTCCAGCACCTTCTGTCGCTGTACTTGCCGTGCCGTGTGTGTCACTTCTTGACGCGGACGGTCCTCGTCGAACGCGTCTCCAGCGTCATCTCCGCCTCCTTGGAGACGTTCGACTTCAGCCGCACAGTACCCGTCGCGGCATCGACGACGTCCACCACCTTGGCGAGCAGCTTCGCGGTGTCCTCGTGGCCCGAGCGGGCGGCCAGTTGCACGGCCCGGCCGAGTCTGGCCGTCGCCCCGCCGACGTCGCCCGCCTTGCGCAGGTCCAGCCCCTCCTGGATGGCCAGCGCCAGCTCCGCCTGGCCCGTGTAGTGCGCGACTTGGGGGTTGATGGCGGTCGACGCCGCCACGTCGTCCGTCCACACCGCGCGTATCAGCCCCTGCGCCAGCACGTGCGGTGACGAGCCGTCGGGCGTGGGCAGGACCAGCGAGACCCGGGCGGCGAGCATCTCCTGCCCGACCTCGGCGTTCGGCACCCGGATGCCCACGTGGTAGTCGCGCGACTCGTCGCCCCAGGCCCCCGTGGGGTAGTCGCCGGCGCGCGGACCGGCCGTCACGCGCTGCCCGGTGAGGTCCTCGGTGCGCGGCGCGGCCAGCTTCACGAACTGCACCTCGGCCCGCTGCGGGGTCCACAGCCGCAGCTGGACGTCGCCGACGTCCTTGCCCATCACGGCTTCCATCATCTGCGTGAAGTCCGCGGCCAGCGCCGCCGGATCGGCGATGCTGTCGGCCGTCCCCAGCAGCCCCTCGGCGATGCGCCGGACCTCCTTGGGCTCCCAGTCCGTGCCCACCCCCCGCGCGTCGCAGGTGAACCGGCCCGCGCACGTGTCGAGCGTGGCGTGCAGCACGTCCGGTTCCTCGTGCTCGTTGCGCCCGTCGGTCAGCAGGATCGCGTGGCGTATCGAGGCGTCGGAGGTGGACAGCAACTGGTCGGCCAGGCGCAGCCAGGTGCCTATGGCCGTGCCGCCCCCCGGGGAGAGCCTGCGCAGCGCCTCCTTGGCCTGCGCCCGGGTCGCCGCGTCGGCGACGGCGAGCCGGCCGTTGCCGGGGTACGCCTCCTTCGCCTGGTGGGTCCCGGCGACGACGGCGAAGGCCACACCGTCGCGCAGCGCGTCGATCGCGGCCGTCGTGGCCTCGCGCGCGTGGTGCATCTTGGTGGGCGGGTAGTCCATCGAGCCGGAGCAGTCGACCATGACGACCACGGCCGCGTCCGGCTCCCAGCCCCGTGCCGCCGTGGAGGAGGGGGACAGATGGGGGATCCGGGGCGTCTCGCCCGTCACGCCGCCGCCGGTGGAGGTGACCGTGACGATCGCGCTGACGTCGCGGCCGCCCTCGGGCAGGTAGACGTTCTGGTACACCTCCACCGAGAAACGCGGCACGCTCGGCTTGGAGAAGTTGGCCATCCGATCCGCTCCTCTTCGAAACTCCACGTGTCACGTGTGCGGCGGGAGACGGCGGATGCCGGTGCCGGGTCGTGCACCGGCTCGCGATCCCCCCGTGGACGCTCGGCCCGTCAGGCCGATCCTGCCCCGTGCGGCCGTTCCGGGAAAGGCAGTACTGCCACTGTTACGTTGTCGTGGCCCCCGCCGTCCAGAGCGTGTGCCAGCAGACGGCGTGCGCACTCCAGCGGCCGGGTCCGGGCGTCGGCGGGGACGATGTCCGCCATCTGCTCCGCGGATTCGGCGTAGTTCCACAGACCGTCGCTGCACACCAGCACCACGCCCGGCCGGTCCGGGTGGTACGACGCGGTGTGCGGCTCGACCTCGTACGCGTCCGCGCCGAGCCAGCCGGTGATGGCGTGGGCCCGCTCGTCCGCGTACGCCTCGGCCTCCGACATCAGCCCCGCCGCGACCATCTGCGCGGCCCACGAGTCGTCCTCGGTGAGCCGGGCGGGCTGGGTGCCGCGATCGTCGGGCACCCAGTAGGCGCGGCTGTCGCCGACCCAGCCGACGGTCAGCAGGTCACCGGTGATGACCGCGCTGATGATCGTGCAGGCGGGCGCGTTCTCGTGGCGCAGTCGCTCGCCGCGCCCCGGGTGGCCGGGGGCGGCCAGGGCGGCGACGGCCTCGGCGGCGCGGAGGATCGCCCGGTGGGTGGCCTCGCGCGGCTGCTCGCCGCGTGCCAGGGCCGCCGTCAGGGCCTCGCACGCGGTGGCCGTCGCCGCGGCCGACGCCTCGTCGGGGCGGGCCGCGGACGACACGCCGTCACTGACGACGGCGATCACGGCCGGGCCGCCGCCCCCGGGCAGCTCCGCGGTGGCCGTGGCGTAGGCGTCCTCGTTGCGGTGGTGGCGCAGGCCGCGGTCGCTGACCGCCGCCACGCCTGCCGACTCGTGCTCCATGTGATCCCGTTCGCGCGGCTGTGCATGCCCGCAGTGCTCGCAGTACCCGTCTTTGTCGATCATGCCCGAATGGCAGCCCCCGCAGGGCCGCCCGGACGCGCCCGCGCCCCCCGTGCCGTGCCGTCCTTGCGCCGTCTGGGCGGGCACGGCCCCGGCGGGCGGGGCGAGGGAACAGTCCTCCGCCCCGCTCAGGAGGACGGGCCCGGTCCGGTCCGGCGCGGGCGGCACCGCCGAGAGATCCGCGCCGCAGCGGCCGCAGAAATTGTCGGCCGGCTCCAGCGGTTCGCGGCAGGCGGCGCACACCGTCAGCTGTGGGGGCAGTTGCGACATCGATCACACCCATGTCCTGGGGCGGTAACGGTTGGCCCGCTCCACCAGTTCGATCCGTTCCTCGCCGCGCTGGGCGAGGCGCGCCAGCACACGGTACGAGCGTTCCAGCCCGAACCGCAGCCCGCGCTCGTCCAGGCCGCTGCCGAGCAGGCCCGGCGGGCCCGGCGGGCCGCCCGGCGGTGCGCCCGTGCTGCCGGAGAGCACCCAGTCCAGCGCGGTGCCCAGCACCTCGGTGCAGAGCTGTTCGCGCCGGACCGCGTCCAGCCCGAAGCCGTCGAGCCGCTCCACCTGCCGGGCCGCCGCCTGGAGGTCCGTCAGCAGCGGGTCGGCGGCGGAGCGCTGCCGCAGCCGGGCCCGGACGGCCGCGACCCGCGCCGCCGTGCAGTGGACGGAGGACTCGGGGACGGACTCCAGCGCCGCCACCGCGCCCGCGCGGTCACCGCAGGCCAGGCGCACCCGCGCCAGCCCGAACGCGGCGCTGACGAAACCGGGGTCGGTGGCCCACACCAGGCGGTAGTACTCGGCGGCGTTGTCCAGCTGGCCGAGCACCTCGGCGCACACGCCCAGGGCCAGCTTCGGGGCCGGCTCGCCCGGGAAGGCGTCGTAGGCCGCGTCGAAGGAGAGCGCGGCCGTCTCGTGGTCCCCGGTGGCCAGGCCGTGCACCCCGCGGTACCAGACGACCCGCCAGTCCTCGGGGTGGTCCGCCTCCAGCGCGGCGAGCGCCTGCGAGGCGGGGCCGTCCTCGCCGAGCTCCAGCTGGGCGCGGGCCCGGCGCAGCCGCAGCTCGGGCGAGTCGCCGGGGGCCGCTTGGAGCGCCGCGTACAGCTCGGCCGGCTGCGAGGTGAGCAGGCCCGCGAGGAAACCGGCGTTGGGGTCGTCGGCATCGACCAGGGGCAGCGGCAGGGCGAGGGCGGTGGCCCGCGCGTCGAGCGGGGCGGTCAGCGCCGCCGACGCCGGGGGAAGAACGGGGGCTGCGGTGTTCCTGAGGCCGGTCACCGGGCGGGTGCCGAGCGCGGAGACCTCGTCGGTGCGCGCCTCGAACAGCCGGGTGTCCACCACCCGCGGCTCCGGGCCGAACAGCCGCGACAGCGCGGGGCGCGGCGTGCCGGTCTGCAGGGCGACGACCTCCCGCAGCACGCCCGTCAGTTGCTCCGCCATCTCCGCCGCGGACGCGAACCTGCGCTTCGGGTCCGGGTCGGTGGCGCGCACCAGCAGCCGGTAGAAGGACTCGTAGCGGGTGAAGACGTCGATGTGGGAGGGGTCGGGCAGGCTGTGTGCGAAGACCGTCGTGTAGCCCTGGAAGTCGAAGGTGAGGACGGCCAGGGTGCGGGCGACGGTATAGAGGTCGGAGGCGACGGAGGGGCCCAGGTCGGCGATCTCCGGGGCCTGGTAGCCGATCGTGCCGTAGATCGGGCTGTCCTCGTCGTCCATCCGCCGGACCGCGCCCATGTCGATCAGCTTCAACTGGTCCTGCTGCTGAATGGCGTTGTCGACCTTGAAGTCGCAGTACAGCAGGTTGCGGCTGTGCAGGTGCCCGAGCGCCTCCAGCGCCTCGATGCCGTACGCGCACGCCTGCTCGACCAGCAGCGGATCGCGCCGTCCGTCCGGCGCCCGCCGCTCGTTGGCGATCTCCTTGAGGGACTTGCCGCCGACGTACTCCATCACGATGTAGCCGTCGAGGCTTCCGGTGCGCTGGTCCAGGTGCTCGACGAAGTTGTAGATGCGCACGATGTTGGAGTGCTCGATCTGCGCGAGGAAACCCCGTTCGGCGAGGGCGGCCTGCAGCGCGTCCTCGTCGCCGGTGTCGAGCAGGCCCTTGAGGACCACCCAGCGGTCGTCGACGGCGTGGTCGATGGCGAGGTAGATCCAGCCCAGCCCGCCGTGCGCCAGACAGCCCGCCACCTCGTACTGGCCGCCCACCACGTCGCCCGGGCGCAGCTTCGGCACGAACGAGTACGGGTGGCCGCAGTTGGTGCAGAAGCCCTCCGTGCGGCCCGGCCGGTCGCCGCGCGAACGCCCCACGGGCGCACCGCAGTCGCTCCTGCTGCAGAACCGCTTGCGCTCGGGCACCTCGGGGTTCGCGAGCACCGCGGCCCGCGGGTCCGGGCGCGGCACGCCCGGCATGACGACCAGGCCCGCGCCCAGCTTGTTGCGGGTCGGGGCGGCCATGGTGGACGGGCCGCTGCTCACCGAGACCGAACGGGACGCGGTGCCCGGCGTGTGGCCCGTCACGGTCCGCGACAGCCGGCCGGGGACCGAGCGGTGCGAGGACGCGGACCCCGACGAACGGGACGGGGACCCGGACCCCCCTGACCCGGAACCCCCCGAACCGGAACCTCCCGATCCCGAGCCCCCCGATCCCGAGCCCCTCGAACCGGAGCCCTGCGCACCGGATCCGCCTGATGCAGAGCCTCCCGAGGACGAGCCGGCCCCCTTCCGGGCCGCGCGCCCCGCGCTCGTGATGCCCGTCGGCGGTGAGGCGATCATGCCGCTGGGCGAGACGACCGGCGCGAGCCCGCACTGGTCGCAGTACAGCTCGCCGTCGCCGACATCCTCGTAGCGCCCGTCGCAACCCGGCCGTTGGCAGTCCCGCGCCGGGGCCGTCCCCTGCGCCACCCCGCACACCGTGCAGTACGCCGTGCCGTCGATCTCCTCGTACGAGCCGTCGCAGCCCGGCTGTTCGCACGTGCCGCTCATGATTCCCCCCTGACGTCGGCGGGCGGGGCCAAGGCCTCCGCCACCGCCTGCTGATAGCGCAGCACGGCCCCCTCCGCGGCCACCAGATCACACGGCGCGCTCCACAGCATGCGGCGCGCCGGGTCGTACCGCTCGCCGAGGAATGGGTCCTCCGCGAGGCCGTGCCGGGCGGCCTTCGCCCGGTACGCGTCCAGCCGGCCGCGCAGTTCGGCCCGTACCGCCAGCGGAGCCGTCACCGCCGTGAGCGACTCGCGGGCGCGCAGCAGCTCCTCCTCCGCGCGCTGCTCCAGACCGTCCAGCAGCGGCGAGAGCCGGTGCCAGCGGGCGCACCGGCGGTGCTCGGCGGCGGCGCTCAGCTGCTCGTAGAGCACGGTCGGCGGGCCGGAGACGGCCGGCACCACGGACGCGGCGATCTTCGACAGGACCTCGGCCCGCGCCTGCCGGGCCTCGACGAGCGTCCGGTCGGCCCGCGAGAGCACGTCCCGCACGCGCATCAGCCGCTGTTCGGCGTCCTGCCGCACGTCCAGCACCGCCTCGACCTCCCGCCGCACGTCCTCCAGGGCGCGGGCGGCGCGGTCGTAGCGCCGGGTGTCCGGGCGGCCGCCGCCCGGGGCGGAGCTGGGCGAGGAGCCGGTCCAGAAGGCCAGCGGATCCGATATCACCTCGGACCGCAGGGCGGCCAGCTCCCGGGTGATCTCCTCCAGGTCGTCGCCCGACGGGTGTTCGCCCGGCCGCACACCGACCGAGTGGGCCAGCGAGCGGGTGCGCTGCAGCTCGGCGGCCAGCAGGTCGATGCGGGCGGGCAGCGCGGACCAGACGGCGTCGGCGGTGACGACCACGTCCAGCGCCTGCGCGTACCAGCCGTTCATCCGGTCCACCAGCTCCTGCAGGGTCAGCTGTTCGCTGAGCCTGGCGGATCCCGTGTCCGGGGCGGCGGGCAGTGTGACGGCCGTGCCGCGCAGCAGGTCGGTGAGTTCGGACAGTTCGCCCTGGGTGGGCCAGCGGCGCCGGCCGCGCAGCTCGCGGGCCGTCTCCAGGGCGTCGGTGTAGGCGTCGAAGTACGTCCACAGCCGGGCGATGAGCTGCTCGGCGAGCTCCCATCTGCTCCGGGTGGTGCCGCTCAGTTCCGCCCCCTCCAGCAGGCGGCGGCCCGCGTGGTCCTGGAGGGCGAGCAGCGAGGACTCGACCGCCTCGTGCTCCGCGCCGAGCCGCGCCAGCGCCCGGTCGGCCTCCTCGCGGCTCAAGGCCGGCCCGGTGGGCCCCGCGACCGCCATCGATCCCCTCTCCTGTCGTCGGCCCGGCAGCGCCGGTGCTGCCGTCCCGTCAGTCCCTGTACTTCGGCTCCGGGGGAGCGGTGATCCCCTTCAGGTCGGCGGCCAGCCACTTGCGGTACGCCTGCATCCAGGGACTGTCGCCGCCGCCGCGCCGGAACTCCTCCAGTACTGCGTTGACCCGGCGTACCAGGTCTTCGTCCTTGAGATTCATCGCCACGCCGTACGACTCGGTGGTGAACGGTTTGCCGATGAGTCCCACGGACGGGTCCTGGGCTGCCTGTCCGGCGGCCAGGGCGCCGTCGGTGAGCACCGCGTCCGCCTGCCCGAGCTGCAGCCGCACCAGACAGTCGAGCTGGTTGGGCACGGTCAGCACGGAGGCGGAGTGCGGGTTCTTCTTCAGTTCTGTCAACGCGGTCGATCCCAGCGCCGCGCACACCCTCCTGCCGGCCAGGGAGCCGTCGAACCCGGTGATCGGCGAGTTCTTCGGAGCCAGCAGCTGCTGGCCCGTCCCGAAGTAGGCGGTGGAGAAGGCGACTTGCGTGGCCCGCTCGCAATTGATGGTCATGGTACGCGCAATGATGTCCACCTTGCCCTGTTCCAGCGCGGGGATGCGCTGACTGGTGGTGACCGCGATGAAGATGACCTTGTCGGGGTCGCCCAGCAGGTCCTTGGCGATGGCGTGCACCAGATCGATGTCGAAGCCGCTGAGCTCGCCGGTCGCGGGGTCGCGGTAGCCCCAGTGGTAGCTGTTCTGGTCGACTCCCGCGATCAGCTTGCCGCGGGCCTTGATGCGCTGCACGGCCGGGCCGTCCACGGTGGACGGCCGCAGGCTCGCCTCCGGGTCGGTGCACTGGGCGGTGCCAGCCGACGGAGCCGCCGCGGCCACCGGCTGTGTGCGGTCCGGGTGCTGCGGCGCTCTGCCGGAACGGTCCGGCAGCTGGACGGCGACCGCCGCCGCCATCGCGCACACGGCCGCCGTGGCGGCGGCCAGCGCCGCCCTCCTCCGTGCGTGGGTCCTCACGTCCCGCCTCCCCCTGTCACCCTGTCACCGGTATTCCGACAGCCTGCGGCCGATGCCCAGCACCGCGCCCGTCGCGGCCAGCAGGGCCAGCACCGCCGCCCCGGCCGTCAACCCGGTCAGCGCGCCGCGCCCGTTGTCGGCGGAGTGCCGGAACTGCGCCTGCTCGTGCGACAAAGCCTGCTGCAGCTCGCTGTCCACCCGGTCGAAGGACTCGCCCGTACTGTCCTTCCCGCCGTTCACCATCCGCAGTGCCCCCTTGTAGTCCCCGCTGACGTCGGCGGCGCGTGCGGCACTGTGCTGCCGGAGCCACTGCCCCACGTCCGTCACGGCCTTGGCCACCGGGTCACGCCCTGCTGCGCCGTCCGCGAGCGCCCCGGCCCGGTCCAGCAGGCTGCCGGAGGCCGGAGCGGAGTCGCCCGTGTTGTTGCCGATGAGCTTCATCATGTCCGTCCGGAAGCTCGTCTCGTAGACGTCGTCCCCCGTTCGCGAGTCGAGCACCGAACCCCGGGACACCAGGGTGAGGTTCTCGTCGCCGCGGGCCTGGAGCGAGCTGATCCGGGCCTCGTTGAGGACCCGCAGGGACTGCGCGCCGTGCCGGTCGGAGTTGTCCAGCTCCGCCCGCGCCACCGTGTGCCCGGCGACGAGCCACAGCAGCACTACCGCGGTTGCCGCCGTCGCGGCCAGCAGTCCATGATTGAAGACGCGGTTCGTGCGCAGGTAGTTGCGCCGCTGCGCCCAGCCGAGCGCGCCCAGGGTGACGGCCCCGGCGGCCAGCGCGGCCCAGGGCCAGGCCTTGGCGTCCCGGTAGTCGGAACCGAGCCGTCCGGTTTCCGCCTCGTACAAAGCGCTGGCGGCGGGCAGTAGTTGACCGCGCATCTGCTCGCTCGCATAACGCAGGTACGCGCCGCCGAGCGGCAGGCCCTGGCGGTTGTTCGCGCGGGCGGTGTCCACCAGGCCGGTGTAGACCGGCAGTTGCTTGTTGAGCGTGGCGATCTGCCGGCGCTCCGTGTCCGACCCGCTCGTGTTCGCCGCCGCCTTGACCAGCAGTTCGGACGCCAGGGCGATGTCCTGGTCGTAGCGGTCGCGCGCGGCCTTCGGCTCCTGGCCGCCGGCAAGGAAGCCGGAGGCGGCCGTGGTGTCGGCGTCGGCGAGCGAGCGGTAGATGCTCGCCGCGTCGGCGCTGAGCGGCTGGCTGTGCGCGACGACCGCGTCGGCCGCGGCCGCCCGGTCGCTGACCTGCCAGGCGGTGACGCCGCCGAAGACCGCGAGGACGGCCACGAGGGCCGCACCGACGATGCGGAGGCGGCCCGGCTCGGTCGTCGCGGCGGCGCGCAGGCGGGCGGCGCCTTCGCGCCAGGCCGGCTGCTGTGGTTGTGACACGAGACCTCCCCCTTGGTCGCTGGCGCCAAGTATGAACCGGAGACGGGCTGCCCGCCCACCCACGCGCCCGAAGGGGCGCGGGGCTGTTCGCATATGCGGCTCCGCCGCGTGGGCGCGATCAGCCGCGACGCACCCGCAGCCGACGTTCCCGGGGCTTCGCCCCGGACCCCGGGGTTGTGCGTCAACTGCGGGCCGGCGGTGGCTGATCGCGCAGTTCCCCGCGCCCCTGACGGGGCGCCCCTACACATACGCCTCCCGCAGCCTCCCGTAGGCATCCCTCGGCGCGCCCGTCCGGTCCAGGCCCAGCAGGCCCGCGCCCAGGACCGGACGTGCCGTCACCACCACCGGCACCGCCTTCGGGGCGCACTCCGTGAGGAGGGACAGCACTCGTTCGTGCAGCAGCGGATGACGTGCTGCCAGCACACCGCCGCCCAGCACCACCGGAACCTCCGCCTCCAGCAGCCCCAGCCGGCTCAGGGCGACCCGGGCCATCGCGACGATCTCCTCCGCCTGCCGCGCCACGACCGCCCGGGACACCGCGTCGCCCGCCGCCGCCACCGCGAACAGCACCGGCGTCATCTCGTACCGCCGCGCCGCCGGGATCCGGCCCAGGTGCAGCGCCTCGATCAGTGCGGGCATGCCGGGCAGCCCGAAGTGGGCGGGGAGCGCACGGGCGAGCTCGCTCGGTTCGCCGCGGCCGTCGTCCGCCCGGGCCGCCCACCACAGCGCCTCGTCCGCCAGGCACCCGCCGCCGCCCCAGTCGCCGGAGATCCGGCCGATGGCGGGGAAGCGCGCCACCCTGCCGCCCGGCGCCACGCCCGAGCAGTTGATGCCCGCGCCGCACACCACGGCGACCCCGGCCGGTTCCGGGCCGTCGGGCAGCCCGGCCCGCAGCAGCGCGAAGGTGTCGTTGGCCACGGTCACCGACGGCGCCCAGCCCAGGCCCTCGATCCGCTCCGCCAACTCCGCCTCCTCCACCGGGAGATCGGCGTTGGCCAGGCACGCCTGGACGTGTCCGGCCCGTACGATCCCGCCCAGGCCCGCCCGGGCGGCGGCCTCGGCGACGATCGGCACCAGCCCCGCCACCGCCGCCGCGGCCCCCGCCTCCGCGGGCCGGAAGCCGCCGCCGCGCGCGGTGCCCAGGACCGTGCCGTCGGGGCCCACCAGGGCGACGTCCGTCTTGCTGTTGCCCGCGTCGATCGCGAGCACGGTTCCGGTCAGGCCCACGCCAGGTGCTCCCGGTTGTGCGCGAGGAGCGCGTCGGTCAGCCGGTCCGCGTACTCGGCCTGGCCGATCAGCGGGTGTGCCAGCAGCGCCCGGAAGACCCGGTCGCGGCCGCCTTCGAGCGCCGCCTCCAGGGCCAGGTGCTCGTAGGCGGTCACATTGGCGATCAGGCCCGCGTACAGCGGCTCCAACGGCCGTACGGGCAAAGGGTGCACGCCCTGCGCGTCCACGGATGCCGGGACCTCGATCACCGCGTCGTCGGGCAGGAACGGCAGGGTGCCGTTGTTGAAGGCGTTCACCACCTGCACGTCCCCCGTGCCGCGCAGCAGCGACGAGGTGAGCGCGACGGCGGCCTCCGAGTAGAACGCCCCGCCCCGCTTCGCCAGCAGCTCCGGCTTCTCGTCCAGGGCCGGGTCGGCGTACAGGGCCAGCAGCCGGTGCTCCATCTCCGCCACCTCGGCGGCCCGGGACGGCTTGCCGTCCAACTCCCGGACGACCGCGTCGTGCTGGTAGAAGTAGCGCAGGTAGTACGAGGGCACCACGCCCAGCCGGTCCAGGAGTTCGCGCGGCATGCGCAGGTCGGCGGCGATGGCGTCGCCGTGCCCGGCCAGCAGACCGGGCAGCACGTCGCGGCCGCCGACGTGCACCGCGCGCTCCCACGTGAGGTGGTTGAGGCCCACGTGCTCCAGGCTCACCTCCTCCGGGGCCGTGCCCAGCAGCCGGGCGAACTTCCGCTGGAAGCCGATGGCCACGTTGCACAGCCCGACCGCCCGGTGCCCGGCGGTCAGCAGGGCGCGGGTGACGATCCCGACCGGGTTGGTGAAGTCGACGATCCAGGCGTCCGGGTTGCGCCGCCGTACGCGCTCGGCGATGTCCAGTACCACCGGCACGGTGCGCAGCGCCTTGGCGAGGCCGCCCGCGCCGGTGGTCTCCTGGCCGACGCAGCCGCACTCCAGCGGCCAGGTCTCGTCCTGGTTGCGGGCGGCCTGCCCGCCCACGCGCAGCTGGAGCAGGACGGCGTCGGCGCCGTCCACGCCGGCGTCGAGGTCCGCGGTCCAGGAGATCCGGCCGGGGTGGCCCTGTCTGCGGAAGATGCGCCGCGCCAGCCCGCCCACGAGCTCCAGGCGGTCCGCGGCCGGGTCGACGAGAACGAGTTCGTCCAGCGGCAGCACGTCCCGCAGGCGCGCGAATCCGTCGACGAGTTCGGGGGTGTAGGTCGAACCTCCGCCGACCACGGTGAGTTTGAGCACGAGCGATCAGCCCTTTACTCCGGTGAGAGTGACGCCTTCGACGAAGGCCTTCTGTGCGAAGAAGAAAACGACGACGACCGGCGCCATGACGAGCAGGGTGGCGGCCATCGTGAGATTCCAGTCGACGTTGTGGGCGCTCTTGAACGATTCCAGTCCGTACGACAGCGTCCAGGCGCCGGGATTCTGCGCGGCGTAGATCTGCGGGCCGAAATAGTCGTTCCAGCAGAAGAAGAACTGGAACAGTGCGACGGCCGCGAGACCCGGCCTGGCCATGGGCACGACGATGCGCAGCAGCGTGCGCACCTCACCGCAGCCGTCCATCCGGGCCGACTCCAGGTACTCCCTGGGGATCGTCAGCAGGAACTGCCGCAGCAGGAAGACGGAATACGCGTCGCCGAAGGCCATCGGCACGATCAGCGGCCACAGGGACCCCGACAGGTGCAGCTGCTGCGCCCACACCAGGTACATCGGAACGACGACGACCTGGGGCGGCAGCATCATCGTGGCGATGACGAGCATCATCGCCGGACGCCTGCCCCGGAAGCGGAACTTCGCGAGCGCGTAGGCGACGGGCAGGGACGAGCACACGGTGAACAGCGTGCCCAGCCCGGCGTACATCAGGGAGTTCTTCCACCAGTCGAGGAATCCGGGGGTGCGGAAGACGGTCGTGTAGTTGGACCATTTCCATTCGTGCGGCCACAGTTCGCCGCTCATCGCCTGTTCGTCGCTCATGACGGAGGTCAGGAAGACGAAGACGAACGGCAGGACGAAGAAGAGCGCGGCGGCAACGGCCGTGGCGTGGACGGCGATCCAGTGGAGCGTGCGGTTCCGATGCATGCCGGATCAGTCCTCCGCCGTCAGCAGGCCGGCGCTCCTGCGCATCAGCAGCGAGGTCACGGCCATCGCCAGGGCGAAGAGGACGAGCGAAAGCACGCACGCCGCACCGGTGTTGAAGTTCTGGAATCCGAGCGAATAGACCAGCTGCGGCACGGTGAGCGTGGAGTGGTCCGGATATCCCGGCTGGATCACCGAGCCGGGCCCGACGGTGACGCCGGAGGCAAGTTTTCCGGCGACGAGCGCCTGCGTGTAGTACTGCATGGTCTGGACGACTCCGGTGACCACCGCGAACATCACGATCGGGGTGATCGACGGCCAGGTGACGTACCGGAATCGAGCAAATGCCCCCGCCCCGTCCAGCTCCGCCGCCTCGTACTGCTCCTTGGGTACGTCCAGCAGTGCGGCCATGAAGATCACCATGAGGTCGCCGATGCCCCACAGGGACAGCAGCACCAGTGACGGCTTGGCCCAGTCCGGGTCGTTGAACCAGTTCGGGGCGTCGATCCCGACCGCGGAAAGGGCCTCGTTCACCGGTCCGGTCCCCGGGTTGAGCAGGAACACGAACGCGACGGTGGCGGCCACGGGCGGGGCCAGGTACGGCAGGTAGAAGGCGGTGCGGAAGAAGCCGGCGCCGGTCCTCACCTTGGTGACCAGCAGCCCGGTGCCGATGCCGAAGACGACGCGCAGCGCGACCATGACCACCACCAGCCAGAGCGTGTTCCACAGCGCGGGCCCGAAGAGCGGCATCTGCTGCAGTACGTATGTCCAGTTGCGCAGGCCCACGAACGCGGGGGCCTGGATCTGGTTGTAGTGCATGAAGGAGAAATAGACGGTGGCGACGAGCGGGTAACCGAAGAAGACGGTGAATCCGACCAGCCAGGGGGAGAGGAATCCGAGGGTGCGCAGCCGTTCGCGGGTGCGTCTGCGGCGCAGGGCGGGTGAGGTACCGGTGGCCATGTGCGGTACTCCGTCAGTTCGCGGACTGGAGGGTGTCGGCGTCGATCTGCCGGTCGAGTTCCCGTAACCCCTCGTCCAGGTCGGGGACCTTTCCCGCCTCGACGGCGTAACCGAAGTCCTGGAGCGCGGTGATGTACTGCCCGCCGTTCACCGACGGCGGCATGCCGGTGCTGTCCGGGTGCGCGGCGATGTCCAGGAAGGTACGGAAGGCGGGGTCGCGGTCGAGTTTCGGCGAGGTCAGTGCGGCGTCGGTGGACGGCACGTTGCGGATGGCATTGGCGAAGGCGACGACCTGGTCGGTGTCGGTGGTCAGGAACTTCACCAGCTCCCAGGCCGCGTTCTGGTGTCTGCTGCTGTGGGCGATGCCGATGACCGTTCCGGTCAGGTATCCGCGCCCGTACGTCCCGGCCCGGTCGTCCGGAACGGGCAGCGGGGCCGTGCCCCAGCGGAATCCCGGCTTGGCCTCGTCGAGCATCGCCCCCCGCCATTCGCCGTCCAGATGCATGGCGAGTTTTCCGGTGAGGAAGGCGTTCTGCGAGGACATCTCGTCGCCGAAGGTGGTGCGGTAGGTCTCCAGCGACGTGTAGCCGCCGAGGGCGGAGACGAGTTCGCGCTGGAAGGAGAAGAACTGCTTCGCCGCGGGTTCCCGGGCGAGCACCGCCCTGCCCGTGCCGTCGAAATACCGCGGCCCCCACTGGGCGAAGAACCGGTCCGGGCTGTTCTGGTACAGCCGGAAGTCCGGCATGAATCCCAGCTGCCGGTACGAACCGTCCTGCGTGCGCTGCGTGAGCCGGACGGCGGCGTCCTTGAACTCCGACATGGTGCGCGGGGGCCGGGTGATGCCGGCCTTCTCGAACGCGTCCTTGTTGTAGTACAGCCCGTACGCGTCGGCGAGCAGCGGGAGGGCGCACTGCCGGCCCCGGTGGCCGGAATAGCGGAGGAGGGGCGCGGGGAAGATCCGGGACTTGTCGAGACCGGACTTGGCCAGGAAGGGATCGAGATCGACCCACATGCCCGTGGAGCAGTACTGGCCGACGTTGTTGGTGGTGAACGAGGACACGACGTCGGGGGCGTTCCCGCCGCCCGCCCGCAGGGCCTGGTTCACGGTGGTGTCGCCGACGTTGCCGGTCGCCTCGACCTTGATCTGGGGATGCAGCCTCTCGAACCGGGCGATCGATGCGTCGACCGCCGCGACCTCCTTCTTCTCCGACCAGCCGTGCCAGAACGTCAGGGTGACGGGCCGGGCGGGGTCGTCGTCGGCGCTGCCGGTGCTCGGATGCGCGCATCCGGCCAGGAGCAGCCCTGCGGCCAGCAGCAGGGGGACGCGGGCACGTGACATGGCGGAACGTCCCTTCGGGCGGTGAGGGAGCGGGAGGGCGCGGGGCGTCAGGACGTGGTGTCGAACACCGAGTCGCGCGCTTCGGCGAGTGCCGTGTGCAGGGCGCCGAGGAGGATGGGGGAGCCCTCGACCGTGCTCAGCCGCAACTCCGGCCGGGGCAGGTCGAGTCCGGACATCTCGTCCTCGATCAGTCCGCGCAGCCGGTCGCCGCCGGCCAGGCAGACCTCGCCGGAGAGCACGATCAGCTCCGGGTCGACCACGGCGACGACGGCCAGGAGCGCGGTGGCGATGCGGTGGGCCAGCTCGGCGAGGACGGTGTCGCCCGCACCCGGCGCGGCCGCGGCGGCGGCCAGCGCCTCCGGGGCGGTGGCGGCCTCGATGCCGTGGCGGCGGGCCAGCGCGACCACGGCGGCGGAGACGACGAGCATGTCCAGGCCGCCCTCGGCGAGCGGCCCGGGGCCGCCCGCGGGTCCGCCGCGGACGACCGGGGCGCCCGGCATCGGCATGTAGCCGATCTCGCCCGCCCCGCCCCGTGCGCCGCGCAGCGGGCGGCCGCCGAGCACGACGGCGGCGCCGACGCCCTCGTCGGCCCAGAAGTGGACGAAGTCGGCGCAGTCCCGGGCGGAGCCGCCGTGCTGTTCGGCGACGGCGGCGAGGTTGACGTCGTTCTCGACGACCACGGGCGTGCCGAGCACGGCGGAGAGCTCGTCGACGAGGGCGCGCGCCTGCCAGCCGGGCAGGTGGGGCGCGTACCGCAGCCGCCGGGTGCACGGGTCGAGGGCGCCGGGGGTGCCGATGACGATGCGGCACAGGGCGTCCCGGCCGAGGCCGGCCGCGCGCAGCGCGCCGTCGACGGCCTCGGCCACGAGCCCGGCGGTGCGGGAGCGGACGTCCTCCGCGGTGGCGTCGGCCTCGACGCGGTGGCCGCCGACCGTGGTGCCGGTGATGTCGGCGACGGCGGCGCTGATCCCGGCCTTGTCGACGGCGAGGGCCGCGACGTGGGCGATGCCGGGGTCGACCTCGTACAGCAGCGCACTGGGCCCCGGGCGCCCGGTGACGCAGCCGGTGGTGCGGACGAGACCGGCGGCCTCCAGGCGGGCGAGGAGCTGGGAGGCGGTGGGCTTGGACAGCCCGGTCAGCTCGCCGAGCCGGGTGCGGGTGAGGCGGCCGTGGGCGATCAGCAGGTCCAGGGCGGCCCGGTCGTTCATGGCCCGGAGGACTCGGGGGGTTCCGGGGGTGGTGACCATGAGCGCTCCCGCGGAGGTCTGTTGGGAAACCTTCCTAACCGTTCACGAGGACGGTATGCGGGCGGCAATCGCGGGTCAATGGTCGTGCGGCGAAAGGGGCGAGGGGCTGCGTGGCGAAAAAGGAACCCGGGGGCGCAGGCCCCCGGGATTCCTCACTTCCCCAGCGTCGGCCCCGGCGGTATCGGGGCCGTGGCCATGGACTGCGGCGACGCCGGGTTGCCCAGCGCCGAGGGGGCGGCCACCGCGGCCGTCGGGTCGGCGGCCGGCGCGGCGTCCGCGGCCTGCACCACGCCCATCCGGATGCCCGCCGTGTCCAGCGCCTGCTTGATCCGCCAGCGCAGCTCCCGCTCGACCCCGGCGGCCTCCCCGGGCGCCGTCTTCGCCTGGACGCGGACCACGACCGAGTCCAGGCTCACCGAGTCCAGGCCCATGACCTCGACCGGTTCCCAGATCTTCTCGTCCCACGGCGCGGCCTTGGCCATGTCCTGGCCCGCCGACGCGATGATCTCGCGGGCCCGGTCGAGGTCCTCGTCGTAGCGCAGGGAGACGTCCACGTCGGCCATGGCCCAGCCCTGGCTGAGGTTGCCGATGCGCTTGACCTCGCCGTTGCGCACGTACCAGATGGCGCCGTTGGGGCCGCGCAGCTTGGTGACACGCAGGCCCACCTCGATCACGGTGCCCGTGGCGACGCCGGCGTCGATCTCGTCGCCGACGCCGTACTGGTCCTCCAGGATCATGAAGACGCCGGACAGGAAGTCGGTGACGAGGTTCCGGGCGCCGAAACCGATGGCCACGCCCGCGACACCCGCCGAGGCGAGCAGCGGGGCCAGGTTGATCTTCAGCACGGACAGCACGGTCAGCGCCGCCGTGCCCATGATCACGAACGAGGCGACGCTGCGCAGCACCGAGCCGATGGCCTCCGAGCGCTGTCGCCGCCGCTCGGCGTTGACCAGCAGGCTGCCCAGGGCCGTGCCGTCGAGGTGGTGGGTGCCGCGGTTCATCCGCGTTATCAGCTGGGTGATCCCGCGGCGGATCAGGGAGCGCATGGCCACCGCGATCACGATGATCAGGATGATGCGCAGACCGTTGCTGAGCCAGATCGACCAGTTCTGCTCGACCCAGCCGGCGGCGTCGTTCGCCGTCCGCTGGGCCTCGTCCAGGGACGCGGGGGGACGGGGCGTCGAGTCAGCAGCCAGGGCAGCGGACCGGAACACAGCAGGAATCCTCCGTATGGGGCACACGCCCGCGGCGGGGCGGCGCGGGCAGACCCACCACACTATCGGGGCAGGGCGCGGCTTCCGTTGTTGTGTTCGAGAAGAGACGGGTATCGAGCAGGTCCTGCCAGGGGTTGGCCGCGGTGTGCCGCAAAACACCTGAGACCCGTTACCCGGTCATGGTGGCGCTCCGACCAGGGCACAGGGGACACTTGCAGGAGATCGTCCCGGCGCGAGCCACGCGCCGCCGGCGTACAAGGAGGCACCCGTGCCGCATGTCCTGGTCCTCAACGCGTCGTACGAGCCGCTCGGCGTCGTACCGCTCCGCCGCGCGCTCATACTCGTCCTCAACGAAAAGGCCGTCAGCCTCGAGGACACCGGCGCCTATCTGCACAGCGCGACCTGCACCATCCCCGCACCCAGCGTCGTGCGCCTGAAGCGCTTCGTGCGGGTCCCCTTTCGGGGCCCCGTCCCGCTCACCCGCCGTGCCCTCTTCGCCCGCGACGGCGGGCGCTGCGCGTACTGCGGTGGCGTCGCAACCAGCGTCGACCACGTCGTGCCGCGCAGCCGCGGCGGGCAGCACGCCTGGGACAACGTGGTGGCTGCATGCCGCCGGTGCAACCACGTCAAGGCCGACCGGCACGTCGCCGAGCTGGGGTGGCGGCTGCGCCACCAGCCCGCTCCGCCGTCCGGCCTGGCGTGGCGCATCATCGGCACGGGGCATAGGGACCCGCGCTGGCTGCCCTACTTGGAGGCCTACGGCGCGGAAGACGCGATGGCCCGGATCGACGGCATTTCTGCCTGAGACCGGGCCATCGTCGTGTGAGAGACCCCGCGCCCCGTAAGGGGCGCGGGGCTGTGCCGAACACGCAGCTCCGCCGCGTGGACGCGATCCAGCACAACCGGCCCGCAGCCGAAACTCACCGCACCGCGTAGGCCTCGACCCCCGCCAGCACGGCCCCCTCGCCGCCCTGAACGCGAATGAACCGGGCATCCGGCGCATCCATCCGCACCGTGCCCGTCGAGCCCCCCGCAGGGGCTTCGCGCCAGGTGCGACCGTCCGACGAGACCTGGACCCGGCAGCGCGACGGCGCAGCGTCGTCCTTCCAGTGCAGCACCAGCCGCCCCAGCCGCACCGGACGCGCCAGCTCCAGCTGCCACCCCTGGTCGCCCGACGCCGTCGTCCTGGCCCCCTGCGCCAGGTCCGGGCCGCCGGTGGGCGGATAGGCGTGGACGGTGACCGTCCGCTCCTGCCCGGCCAGCTTCAGCCGCACCGCGACGTCGTGCCCCGAGGCCCCGGCCGGCACCGAGATCTCGATCCGGGCCGTGGCCACCCCGCCCCGCGCCACCGCCAGCTCGGCGGGCGCGTTCACGGTGACGCCCGAGGGGGCGGTCACCGCGAGGCGCTCGCGGACGGTGTCCGGGCGCCGGTTGATCATCCGCAGTTCGACGACGGCGGGCCGGCCGCCGATGTCCGTGTCCACCTGGTCCTGCGCGAGGTCGAGGTCCGCGGTGGGGGCGTCGGCGAACCAGGGCGCGATCTCGTGCACGGCGGGCGGGGCGGCGGCCGCGTCGTCCCACACGAGCCGCAGCCCGTCGGCCTTGACGCCCTTGCCGGGCACCTGGGTCCAGCCGCTGTCCGACAGCGGGCCGAGCTGCTGCCAGCCCGCGGCCGGGTCGTGCGCCTCGACCGTGCCGCGGGTGCCGGGCGCCGGGTCCGTGAGCACGGTGACCGCGGCCAGCGGGTGCGGCCCGCGCACCGCCACCGCCAGCGGGGCGCCGCGGGGCGGGGTGACGGCGGTGGCCGGGTCTCCGTCGGTCGCCTTGCCGCCCGTGCGCAGCGGCCGGTCGACGCCGGTCCAGCCGTTGGCCCGCGCGAGGGCCTTGTCGAGGAACGGGGTGAGCACCCCGGCCCCGACGGTCGCGTTCTCCGCGCCGATCTGCGCCCGCAGCTTCTGCACGTCCAGCTGGGCCTGCCAGCCCGCGGCGCCGTCGCCGCGGGCCTGCGCGGTGAGCATGTCCACCGCCCGCAGCCCGGCCCGGCCGTGCCGCCCCAGCTGGTCCAGCCACGGCCGGAGCTCCGTGCCCAGGCTCGGCGCAAGCCGCTGCGGCGCGTCGGCCATGGTGCGGAAGGCGGCCCGCAGCCGGTCGGCGGCGTCGTTCGGCTTCCCGGTGTCCGTGCCGCCGAGCGCGGTCCAGAAGTCGTCCAGCAGAGGCCGCAGATACGCCGACTCCTCACCGCCGAGCATGGACGAGGCGTCGTTGCCGGCGAGCGCGCGCAGCGCGTCGCGCGTGGGCCCGTCGCCGCCCGCGAGGTCGTCGACGGCGGCCTTCCAGGAGTCGTCGGGCCGGTAGCCGCGCGGGTTCCAGGCGAAGTCGGCCGCAGTGAACAGCGGGATGCGGGAAGCGGCGGGCTGCGCCGGGGCGTTGGCGAGCAGCGCGGCCGAGCCGGTGGCCACGGCGGGCTCCCGGCCGGTGTACGGGCCGAGGAAGATACGGTCCTGCGCGAAGTCGTTGACCGGGTAGTTGTCCATCGTCACCAGCGGGTGCCCGAACGCCGAGCGGGCGTCGGCCAGTTCGGCGCCGGTGATGGTCCTCGGCACCACGCCCACGCCGGTCCAGGCCACCTCGACGCGCGGGTCGAGCGCGTCGGCCAGGGCGCGCCGGAAGGCCGTGCGCCCGTCCTGGTAGTACTCGGTGGGCAGCAGGGACAGCGGCGCCGCCTCGGACCCCTTGGCCGCCAGGTGCGCCGCGAGCGCGCCCGCGACCTTCGCCTGCGCCTTGGCGGCGGCCTTGGGGCCGGAGCCGAAGGCGTCCCGGTCCGCGTCGCAGTGCCACTCGGTGTAGCTGACGTCCTGGAACTGCAGTTGGAAGGCGCGCACTCCGAGCGCCCACATCGCGTCGACCTTGCGCTTGAGTGCCCGCAGGTCGTCGCCCGAGGAGAAGCACATGCCCTGCCCCGGCGCCACGGCCCAGCCCAGCGTCACGTGGTTGCGGCGGGCCCGCTCGGCCAGGTCGCGGAACTCGGCGCGCTGCGCGGCCGGGTAGGGGGCGCGCCAGCGGGCCTGGCGGTACGGGTCGTCGCCGGGGGCGTAGAGATAGCGGTTCTGCTTCGTGCGCCCCAGGAAGTCCAGCTGCGCCAGCCGCTGTTCGTGCGTCCAGGGGTCGCCGTAGAAGCCCTCGGTCAGGCCGCGTACGCCCGTGACCGGCCAGTCGCGCACGACCGCCCCGGCGAGGACGCGGCCGCCGTCGCGCTGCACCGCCAACTGCCGCAGCGTCTGCGCCGCGTGGAACAGCCCGTCCGGCCCCACGCCCGAAAGCGCCGCCACCGGGCGGCCGTCGATCTGGCCGGTCGCCAGCCGGTAGCCGCCGGAGGGCAGGTCGGCCACGGGCGGGGCGCCGAGCGCGCGCAGGGCGTCCTCGGCCGCCCTGCCGCCCGCGTAGACGATCAGCCCGTCCGGCGGCGGGGTGCCGCCGGGCTGGGCGTCGACGACGGTCCGCGCGCCGAGGCCGTGCAGGAGGGTGCGCAGCGCTTCGAGCGTGTACGGGTCGGTGTTCTGCTCGGCCATGAGCGTGACCTGGTCGCCGATGCGGGCGCCCGCGCCCTGTGCGCGCGCCGTCTGCGGGCGCGGCCAGACCGGCGGCAGGGCGCCCGTGCTCTGCGGGTCCGTGTCGGGGGTCGTCGGGGCCGCGGTGTCGCCGGGACGGGGGTCGGCGAGGGCGTCGTGCGCGCTCCCGAGCAGCCCGCTCAGCAGCGCCGCGGCCAGCACGGTGACCCCCGCCCGCCGCGGCCGGCCGAGCCGCCCGGTGCCGAGGACGGGGCCCGGCTGTCGTGCCGGACGGGCCTCGTACGAGGAGTCGTTGCTGGGGAACGGCACGGGCATTGCTCCTCGTCCTGGTGTCGCCTCCGTGGTCGACGAGCCCATCACCAGGCGAATCGCGGTGTCAACGCAGGTGACCGAACTGCCGGTAATGACCGGTGCGTCGGAGGTGAAGAAGGCGGGGAAGTCCACCAAAGAGCCGTCAAATCGACACCGGAGACCGTAATGTGATCCACAGCGGTACCGGACCCCGGAGGTCTGCATGAGCCGAGCGCGCCTCGCCCAGCTGCACGGTGTCGCCACCTCCTACAGCCCCTCGTCCGGCCGCACCGTCGAGGTGCCCGAGGACACCGTCGTCGCGGTCCTCGCCGCGCTCGGCGTCGACGCCTCCACCCCGCGCGCGGTCCGCGCGGCCCTGGCGGAGCACGAACAGGACGCGCAGCAGCGGCTGCTGCCGCCCACGGTCGTGCTGCGCGAGGGGGCCCGGCTGTCGCCGGCCCGGATCCCCGCGGGCGGTGCGCTGCGCGTCGTGACCGAGGACGGCCGGACGCTGGAGTGCGACGGCTCCCCGGGCGGCGAGCCCGACCTCGGACCCCCGCTCGGCGTCCATGCGCTGCACGCCCGCACCGCCGACGGCCGCTCCGCGAGCGCCCACCTGATCGTCGCCCCGCACCGGCTGCCCGCGCCCCCGGAGCGCGGGCACGGCTTCCTGGTCCAGCTCTACTCCCTGCTCTCCGCCCGCTCCTGGGGCATGGGCGACCTCGGCGACCTGGCCGAGCTCGCCGCCTGGTCGGGCCGCACGTTCGGTGCGGACTTCGTCCAGGTCAACCCGCTGCACGCGGCCGTCCCCGGCCGTGCAGGCATCCCCACGGACCCCTCGCCCTACCGCCCCTCCTCGCGTCGCTTTCCCGACCCCGTCCACCTGCGCATCGAGGAGATCCCCGAATTCGCCTTCCTCGCCGGCCCCGACCGCGACCGCGCCGGCCAACTGGCCGCGGAGGCCGCCGCGTTGCGCGACGCCGTCCTGCAGCAGGGCGAACTCATCGACCGCGACGCCGTCTGGGACGTCAAGCGCCGCGCGCTGGAGCTGCTGCACACCGTGCCCCTGGGCCCCGGACGCCGCGCCGCCTACTGCGACTTCCTCGCCGACCGCGGCCACGCCCTGGAGGACCACGCCACGTGGTGCGCGCTCGCCGAGGTGCACGGCCCCGACTGGCACTCCTGGCCCGCGGCCCTGCAGGACCCGCGCTCGGCCGCCACCGCCCGCGCCCGCGGCGAACTCCTCGACCGCATCGAATTCCACTGCCGGCTCGCCTGGCTCACCGACTGCCAGCTCGCCGCCGCCCAGCGCTCCGCACGCGAGTCGGGGATGCGCATCGGCCTCGTCCACGACCTGGCCGTCGGCGTGCACCCCTCGGGCGCCGACGCCTGGGCCCAGCAGGACGCCTTCGCCCCCGGCATGTCCGTCGGCGCGCCCCCCGACGCCTTCAGCCCCCGCGGCCAGGACTGGGGCCTGCCGCCCTGGCGCCCCGACGCCCTGCGCGCCACCGGCCACGCCCCCTACCGCGAACTGCTGCGCGCCCTGCTGCGGCACGCGGGGGCGCTGCGCATCGACCACGTGATGGGCCTGTTCCGGCTGTGGTGGGTGCCGCAGGGCCGCGAGCCCGCGCAGGGGACGTACGTGCGCTACGACGCGGAGGCGATGCTCGGCGTCCTGGCGCTGGAGGCGCACCGCGCGGGCGCGGTCGTGGTCGGCGAGGACCTGGGCACGGTCGAGCCCGGGGTGCGCGAGGCCCTGGCGGAGCGGGGCGTGCTGGGCACCTCGGTGCTGTGGTTCGAGCGGGACTGGGGGGACGGCTCCCCGCGCGCCGAGCCGCTGGAGCCCGGGCGCTGGCGCTCCGGCTGCCTGGCCACCGCCACCACGCACGACCTGCCGAGCACCGCCGCCCGGCTCACCGGCGGCGACGTGACCCTGCGGCACCGGCTCGGCCTGCTCACCCGGCCGCTCGCGGCCGAACAGCGGGAGGCCGCGGCGGAGACGGCGGAGTGGCTGGCCCTGTTCGCCCGGCTGGGCCTGCTGCCCGAGGGCCCGGGCGACGAGGAGGCGGCCGTCAAGGCCGTCCACCGCTTCCTGCTGCGCACCCCCGCGCAACTGGTGGGCGTCTGGCTGCCGGACGCGGTCGGCGACCGCCGCCCGCAGAACCTGCCCGGCACCTGGGACCAGTACCCGAACTGGCGGCTGCCCGTCGCCGACGCCGCCGGGCGCCCGGTGTCGCTGGAGGGGCTGGCGGCCTCCCCCCGGCTGCACGCGCTGATGGCCGAGATCCGCAGGTCGGAGCGGGTGTAAGGCCCATAGGCCACCCCGGACGCGCGAGGCTCGCCGGTGTCCGATACTTTGAGCCCGTGAGCAATAAGGTCAACAAGAACGCCGTGCGCGCCGGAGCCATCACTGCCGGCACGATGCTGATGCTGCTGATGTCGTCCCCCGCGTTCGCGCTCACCCGCGACGACGGCGACGACCCGGGTCCGGGCCTGAGCGCGATCCAGACGATCGGCCTCTTCGTCGCGGCCCCCATCGTCCTCTTCCTCGTGATCGCAGGTCTGGTCATGGTCCTGTCCCGCAAGAGCGACAACGTCCACACTCACGACACGCACTACGCGAAGGCCTCGCGCTAGCGCACACGGCCTTCTGCGACGGCCCCGGTTCCGCGAACGACGCGGAACCGGGGCCATCGTGCATTCTGCGGGGTCTCCGGGGACTTTATGCCGCGCTTAACCTACGGTGTCGTAACCTACGGGGCCGTAAGTGAGCACGTCCCCAGGAGTCGTCTGTGACCATCACCCCTTCCCGCGTGTGGACCGACAGCCGGCTGCTGTACGCGCTCGAGGAAGCCGTCGAGACCGAGCTGAACCGCCACCTGAAGGCGGCCAGGGAGTGGATGCCGCACGAGTACGTGCCCTGGAGCGAGGGCCGTGACTTCGACGGCGTCATGGGCGGCGAGGCCTGGGCCCCCGAGCAGTCCAAGGTCTCCGGCATCGCGCGGACCGCGCTCGTGGTCAACCTGCTGACCGAGGACAACCTCCCCAGCTACCACCACGAGATCGCCACGCTCTTCGGCCGGGACGGCGCCTGGGGCACCTGGGTGCACCGCTGGACGGCCGAGGAGGGCCGGCACGGCATCGTCATGCGCGACTACCTGCTCACCTCGCGCGCCGTCGACCCGGTCGCGCTGGAGCGGTTCCGCATGGCGCACATGAGCGAGGGCTTCGAGTCCGACAACCGGCACAGCATGCTGCACTCGGTCGCCTACGTGGCCTTCCAGGAGCTGGCCACCCGCATCTCGCACCGCAACACCGGCCACCACTCCGGCGACGACGTGTGCGACCGGATGCTCGCCCGCATCGCGACGGACGAGAACCTGCACATGGTCTTCTACCGCAACCTGCTGGGCAGGGCGTTCGAGCTGGCGCCCGACCTGACGATGTGCGCGGTGCGCGACGTGGTGACCGGCTTCCGGATGCCGGGGCACGGCATTCCCGGCTTCGAACGGGCCGCTGCGCAGATGGCGATCGGCGGGATCTACAACCTGCGCATCCACCACGACGACGTGCTGCAGCCGGTGCTGCGCTTCCTGAAGGTGCTGGAGATCTCCGGGCTCGGCCCGGAGGGTCTGCAGGCCCAGGAGGAACTGGGCGCGTTCATGGCCGACTTGGACCGTCAGGCCACTCGCTTCGACGAGCGGCGAGCAGCGCTCCTCGCTCGCCGCGAGGCCAACCGGGGCTGACCGCTCGGGTGCGGGCCCGGCTGTGGTTGGTCGCGCAGTTCCCCGCGCCCCTTGCGGGGCGCGCCCCCGGGCCTTCGGCTTGCGGGCCGTCCGTGGTTGCTCGCGCAGTTCCCCGCGCCCCTGACGGGGCGCCCCCGGTTCGTCGGCTGCGGGTTGTCGGTGGCTGGTCGCGCAGTTCCCCGCGCCCCTTGCGGGGCGCGGGGTCCCGCTTAGGCGGCGTCCGCCGCCTGCGCCTTCAGCGCGCGCTCGATCCCCGCACGGGACTCCGTGACCAGGCGCCGCAACGCGGCGTTCGGCTCCGCCGACGCCAGCCACGCGTCCGTCGCCTCCAGCGTCGCCTGCGACACCTGCAGCGCCGGGTACAGCCCGATCGCGATCTGCTGCGCGATCTCGTGGCTGCGCTCGTCCCACAGCTGCTTCACGACAGTGAAGTACCGCTCCGTGTACGGCGCGATCAGCTCACGCTGGTCCGCCTGTTGGAAGCCGCCGATCACCGACTCCTGCACCGCGTTCGGCAGCTTGCCGGACTCGACGACCAGGGCCCATGCCTCGGCCTTCGCCTCGGCCGTCGGGCGCGCGGCACGCGCCCACGCGGCGTGCTGCTCGCCCGCGCTCGTCCTGTCCCGCTCCAGCTCCGCGTCGATCGCCTTCTCGTCGGCGCGGCCCGTGGCGACGAGGCGACCGAGCAGGTCCCAGCGCAGCTCGGTGTCGACGGCCAGGCCGTCGATCGTCTCGCCGCCGTCGAGCAGACCGGCCAGCAGGGCGAGTTGCCCGTCCGTGCGGGCCGTCGCGGCGAACGCCCGTGCCCAGGCGAGCTGGTGGTCGCTGCCGGGGGCGGCGGCGCGCAGGTGCTCCAGGGCGGCCTCGCTCCACCTCGCCAGGCCCGTCTCCCGCCAGTCGGGGGCGGCGTACAGGTCGAGGGCGAGCTTGACCTGGCGCTGCAGCGACTGCACGACGCCGATGTCCGACTCCTTGGCGATGCCGGAGAGGACGAGGGCCAGGTAGTCGCGGGTGGCGAGCTCGCCGTCGCGGGTCATGTCCCAGGCGGAGGCCCAGCACAGGGCGCGGGGGAGGGACTCGGTGAAGTCGCCGAGGTGCGCGGTGACGGTGGCCAGGGACTCCGCGTCGAGGCGGACCTTGGCGTAGGAGAGGTCGTCGTCGTTGAGCAGGACGACGGCGGGGCGCTGCCGGCCCGCGAGCTGCGGGACCTCGGTCAGTTCGCCGTCGACGTCGAGCTCGATGCGCTCCTTGCGGACGAGCTTGCCGTCCTCGTGCTCGTACAGGCCGATCGCGATGCGGTGCGGCCGCAGCGTCGGCTCGCCCTTGGCACCGGCGGGCAGTGCGGGAGCCTCCTGCTTGACCGCGAAGGAGGTGATGACGCCGCTGCCGTCGGTGGCGATCTCCGGCCGCAGGATGTTGATGCCGGCCGTCTGCAGCCACTTCTTCGACCAGGTCTTCAGGTCGCGGCCGGAGGTCTTCTCCAGGGCGCCCAGCAGGTCGCTCAGGCGGGTGTTGCCGTACGCGTGCTCCTTGAAGTACGCCTGCACGCCGCGGAAGAACTCGTCCATGCCGACGTAGGCGACCAGCTGCTTCAGGACGGAGGCGCCCTTGGCGTAGGTGATGCCGTCAAAATTGACCAGCACGTCGTCCAGATCGCTGATCTCCGCCATGATCGGGTGCGTGGAGGGCAGCTGGTCCTGCCGGTACGCCCAGGTCTTCATGGAGTTGGCGAACGTGGTCCAGGAGTGCGGCCACTTGCTGCCCGGTGCGTAGGCCTGGCAGGCGATGGAGGTGTAGGTGGCGAACGACTCGTTCAGCCACAGGTCGTTCCACCACTCCATGGTGACCAGGTCGCCGAACCACATGTGCGCCAGCTCGTGCAGGATCGTCTCCGCACGCACCTCGTACGCGGCGTCCGTCACCTTCGAGCGGAAGACGTACTGGTCGCGAATGGTGACCGCGCCCGCGTTCTCCATCGCGCCCGCGTTGAACTCCGGCACGAAGAGCTGGTCGTACTTGGCGAAGGGGTACGCGTAGTCGAACTTCTCCTGGAACCAGTCGAAGCCCTGCCGGGTGACGTCGAAGATCTCGTCCGCGTCGAGGAACTCGGCGAGCGACGGACGGCAGTAGATGCCCAGCGGGACGCTCTGCCCGGTCGCCGCGTTCTCGTACGTGCTGTGCACCGCGTGGTACGGGCCGGCGATGAGCGCGGTGATGTAGGTGGAGATCCGCGGCGTCGGCTCGAAGCGCCAGACGTTGTCGGAAGGACGCTCCGGGGTGGGCGAGTTGGAGATGACGGTCCAGCCCTCGGGGGCCTTGACCGTGAACCGGAACGTGGCCTTCAGGTCCGGCTGCTCGAAGGAGGCGAACACGCGGCGCGCATCCGGCACCTCGAACTGGGTGTACAGGTAAGCCTGGTTGTCGACCGGGTCGACGAACCGGTGCAGGCCCTCACCGGTGTTGGTGTACGCGCAGTCGGCCACGACCTTCAGCTCGTTGCGCCCGGCGGCCAGGCCCGGCAGCGCGATCCGGCTGTCCTCGAACACCTCGGCGGCGTCCAGCGCAGTGCCGTTGAGCACCACCTCGTGCACGGCCGGAGCGACCAGGTCGATGAACGACTCGCCGGCCTCGGCGGCGTCGAAGCGCACGGTCGTCACGGACCGGTACGTGCCCCCGTCCTGCGCGCCGGAGAGGTCGAGGTCGATCTCGTACGCGTCCACGGTGAGCAGCCGGGCCCGCTGCTGCGCCTCTTCACGGGTGAGATTCGTTCCGGGCACCAGTGCATCTCCTTAACATCCGTATCGCGACTTTCGGCCATCCTTCCACGCCGTCGCTGTCCGTGGCGGGGCGTACGCCGACAGCGGAGGGCCGGGCACCCGTTGCGGGTGCCCGGCCCTCCGCCGTCGGTTGTCTTCCGCCCTCGTCAGCCGCGCAGCTCCGCGGCGACGAGCTCGGCGATCTGGACGGCGTTGAGCGCCGCGCCCTTGCGCAGGTTGTCGTTGGACAGGAAGAGCGCCAGGCCGTGCTCGACGGTCTCGTCCACGCGGATGCGGCCGACGTACGAGGCGTCCTTGCCGGCCGCCTGGAGCGGGGTCGGGATCTCGGACAGCTCGACGCCCGGGGCGTCCTTCAGCAGCTCGTAGGCGCGCTCGACGCTGATCGGACGCGCGAAGCGGGCGTTGACCTGGAGCGAGTGCCCGGAGAAGACCGGGACGCGGACGCAGGTGCCGGAGACCTTGAGGTCCGGGATCTCCAGGATCTTGCGGGACTCGTTGCGGAGCTTCTGCTCCTCGTCGGTCTCGAAGCTGCCGTCGTCGACGATCGCGCCGGCCAGGGGCAGCACGTTGAAGGCGATGGGCCGCTTGTAGACGCCGGGCTCGGGGAACTCGACGGCCCCGCCGTCGTGCGTCAGCCCGGTCGCCCGGTCGGCGACCTTGCGGACCTGCCCGTCCAGCTCGGCGACGCCGGCCAGGCCGGAGCCGGAGACCGCCTGGTACGTGGTGGCGATCAGGGCGGTGAGCCCCGCCTCCTCGTGCAGCGGCCTGAGCACCGGCATGGCGGCCATGGTGGTGCAGTTCGGGTTGGCGATGATCCCCTTGGGCCGCTGCGCGATGGCGTGCGGGTTGACCTCGGAGACGACCAGCGGCACGTCCGGGTCGCGGCGCCAGGCGGACGAGTTGTCGATCACGACGGCGCCCTGGGAGGCGACCTTCTCGGCGAGGGCGCGGGAGGTGGCGCCGCCGGCGGAGAAGAGCACGATGTCGAGGCCCGACCAGTCGGCCGTGGCCGCGTCCTCGACGGTGATCTCCGTCCCCTGCCAGGGCAGGGTGGAGCCCGCAGACCGGGCGGAGGCGAACAGGCGCAGCTCGCTGACCGGGAATTTCCGCTCGGCAAGGATCTTGCGCATGACCGCGCCGACCTGACCGGTGGCTCCGACGATTCCGATCCTCACGAGGGGCTCCTCTACTTCATGTCACTGGTGGACGGTACCCATCATGGGGGGCACCACTGGCCAAAAGTCCAATCCGTTGTCCAAGGAACGGACGTCCGCCGGGGGCGGTGCGGGCGGGGTCCGGATTCGTACACTCCACTGCTTGTGGGACAAGCGGACTAATCGGCCACCCTCGTGACCGGACCCGGGCTTCCCCGGCGGGTGAACGCTGAATGAGCGTCAGCCCGCCAGGGGACGAGTGCTGTATGTCAGTTCGCACTAGCCAAGATCGATGTGCGATGACCGGCGGCGGGCGTTGCGGTCCTGTTCACGCCCAGGTCATCCGCGCTGTCAAGGCTCCCGACTGACCGGACCTGCAGCCCGCCCGACCGACCGTACGTGACCGCAAGCCTTCGCGTTCGCACCCGGGGAGACGCCATGCCCGCAAGATCACGCAGGACCGCAGCCACGCATGTCGACCGCCGTACGTTTCTGGCCGCCGCGGGCGCCGTCACCACCGTCACGGGCTTCGGTCTGGCCCTCGGTGCCGACCGCCGGCAGGCCGCGGCGGCCCCCTCCACGGACCCCACCCCCGGCGCCTCCGCCGAAGCCTCCGCGTCCGCCACCGCCCGGGCCGGCGGGCCCGACGGGACGGACGGGAGCGAGCCCGCGCTCGCCGCGGCCCCCTCGGGCGCGGGCACCACCCTCGTCTCCGTCGCCACGCCCCGGGGCACCGGCGGCTACCGCCGCCTCGGCGACGGGCCCGGCTGGCCCCGGGTGGTCCGCGCCGACCTGGCGGACGCACAGCGCGGCCGCGAGGACCGGCGCCGCACGCTCGCCTCCTTCGTGCAGTTCACCGACCTGCATCTGACGGACGTTCAGCATCCGTTGCGCTACGAGTTCTTCCGCGCCGGCGGGCCCGGCGGCTGGCGCCCGCACGAGGCGCTGACGCTGCCCGGCGTCGTGGCTCTCGTCGAGCGCGTCAACAAGGTGCGCCGGGGTCCGGCGACCGGCACCCCGTTCGGCTTCGTCGTCACCACCGGCGACAACGGCGACGAGAACGCCGCGATCGAGGTCGAGTGGTTCCTCACCGCCCTCAGCGGCGGCCGCATCAACCCCAACACCGGCGACCCGCAGCACTACGAAGGCGTCCAGAACAGCAACCTCAAGCTCTACTGGCACCCGGACAGCGCCCTGCGCGACCAGGACAAGGCGCTCGGCTACCCGAGGATCCCCGGCTATCTCGACGCGGCCGTGCGGCGCGTCGTGAGCCCCGGCCTCAACATCCCCTGGTACTCCACCTTCGGCAATCACGACCTGCTCTCCGGCGGCTGCTACCCCGCGGCCGGCTCCTTCATCGCCGACGTGGCCGTCGGCAGCCGCAAGCTCCAGACCATCCCCGCCGCCGAGGCGAAGCGGCTCATGGAGGGCGAGGGCAAGGGCGCCGACCCCAAGGGCAAGCGCATCGAGGCGCTGCTGAAGTCCCACGCCAAGGAGATGCGCACGGTCACCGCCGACCCGCGCCGGGTGCCGCTCACCCCGCGTCAGTACATCCAGGCCCACCTGGACCCGCAGCACACCGGCCGGGGCCCCGCCGGCCACGGCTACAGCCTCGACAACCTCGACTCCGGGAACCTCTACTACACCTTCCGCGTCTCCGACCGCGTCCTCGGCATCAGCCTCGACTCCACCGACCCCGGCGGCCACTACCAGGGCTCCCTCGGCAGCGAACAGCTCGACTGGCTCGACCGCACCCTGCGGCGGCACCACGACGAGTACGCGCTGGTCTTCAGCCACCACCCCAGCTGGAGCATGGACAACCCGGTGCCCGACCCCGGCCGCCCCGGCGACAAGCGCCACGGCGGCGACGAGATCATCGCGCTCCTGCAGCGCCACTCCAACGTCCTGGCCTGGATCAACGGCCACAGCCACCGCAACCGCATCCGGCCCCGCGGCACGTTCTGGGAGATCGCGACCGCCTCGCACGTCGACTATCCCCAGCTCGCCCGGATCATCGAGATCACCGACAACCGCGACGGCACGATCTCCCTCTTCACCACCCTGATCGAGTCGGACGCGCCCTACCGCACCGACTTCCACGACCTCTCGCAGACCGGACTGGCCTCCCTCTACCGGGAGCTGGCCTTCAACGCCCCGGGCCGGGACACCACGCTCGACGGCGCGCCCGCCGACCGCAACACCGAACTGCTCCTGTCCCGGCGCTGACTCACCTCGGCAGCACGACGACGTAGGGCGCGGGCTCGCGGTCGGCCGACGCCACCAGGGCGGTGCGGACGACCGCGGCCTGCTCCTCGGCCGCTTCGCGCAGCCGCTTCGGGGTGAGCCGCACGACGGTGATGCCGAGGCGCTCCAAGTGCTCGCGCTTGCGGGACTGTTCGGACCGGAACGGGCCGTCGTCCTCCCGGTGGGCGCCCCGCATGTCGATGTCGGCCGCCACGGCGTGGTCCGGCCAGTAGGCGTCCACGGCGCCGAGCAACGGGCCTCCGGGCATCCGGAGTTCGACGTTCCACAGCGGTGCGGGCAGCGCGTGGTCGCGCACCATGCCGTACATCAGGCCCTCCGCGAGCGCCCGTCCCTCGGCGAGCAGCGCGTCGACGGCCTCCACGATGTACGGCCGGCCCAGCAACTGGGCCCGGGCGAGCTCGCGGACGACCGCCGTCGCCTCGCAGTGCCCGCTGCGCACCGCCTCCGTCAGCAGCCGGCGCACGGCCGCGGCGTCCGTCAGTTGAGCCACCGCGTCGGCCAGGGCGCGGGCGACCGGGGCGACGGGCAGACCCGTCACCGTCCGGGCCCGCGGCACGGTGTGCGTCCGCAGGAGCCGGACGAACCCGGCCGGGCGCAGCCGGCGCGTGCGCGGCACCAGCACGTCGATCCGGTCGAGGGCGAGCAGCGGGGGAGCGGAGGTGAACCGGTACAGCGCGAGGGCGGCCAGCCCGGTGATCATCGATTCGCCGTACGGGCCCGAGGGGCCCTGCTGGGCCGGTACGTATGTGCGCGGGATCGTGTACATCAGCGCGCCGTGCAGCCGCTCCTCGCTGGTGGCGGGGCCGGGGTGGAGCAGATAGACCCCTGGCAGCAGCTGCTGCCAGGGGCCGCCGGGGCGGCAGCGCTCGGAGAGCTCGGATCCCGACATGCCGTGCTCGCGGAGCTGACGGGATGTCAGGACGCGGTGCCGGACGTCGGAGAGGTGGTAGAGGGGGCGGGGGGAAAGGGGGGTGTTCGGGTTCATGATCCGCCCATTCCCGCGGGGGCGGGGGGTCATGACTCCTGTTACGGGCCCGTCGACAATTCGGGACAACACCGGGCTAAAGTACGGGTGTTCGGGTGTCGAGGGGGTGTTGCCCCGGTCTTGTGGCTGCGGGGTCCGTGGCCGGTCGTGCAGTTCCCCGCGCCCCTCACGGGGCGCCCCGCGCTACCTCCCGGCGTCGCACGCCTGGGCACGCAGTGCCCGAGCCAGGTCGTCCCGGGCCTCCACGACGAGCCGCCTCAGCGCCGGCGCAGCGCCCTCGTGCTGCGCCAGCCACGCATCGGCCGTCTCCACCGTTTCCGATGTGTCCTGCAGCATCGGGAACAACCCCTTGACCACCGCCATCGCGATCTCGATCGACCGCTCCCGCCACACCCGCTCGATCACCTCGAAGTAGCGCGGCGCGAACGGCGCCAGCAACTCCCGCCGGTCGGGCCGGCCGAAGCCGGTGATCGTGGCTTCGGCGAGGGCGTTCGACAGGGCGTCCGAGTCGACGACCGCCGACCACGCCTCGGCCTTGACCGCGGCCGAGGGGCGCGACGCCAGGCAGCGGACCTGGTGCCGCTTGCCGGACGCGGTGTTGTCCCGCTCCAGTTCGGCGGCGAGCGCCGCCTCGTCCGCCTCGCCGCACGCGGCCAGTGCCGCGAGGAACGTCCAGCGCAGCTCCTGGTCCACGTCCAGGCCGTCGACCCGGGCGCCGCCGTCCAGCAGGCCGTGCAGCAGCTGCAGGTCCTCCTTGGTCTCCGCGACCTGGGCGAAGAACCGTGCCCACGCCAGCTGGTGGCCGCTGCCGGGCTCGGCGAGCCGGAGTTCGCGCAGGGCGCTCCCGGCGAGCTGCCGGCCGCCCTCGGAGCGCCACGCGGGCGCCGCGTAGTGGACGAGGGCGGAGTTCGCCCAGGCGTGCAGCATCTGCAGCACGCCGATGTCGCTCTCGGCCCCGGCGAACCGCTGCACCAGGTCCAGGAAGTCGCGCGCGGGCATCAGCCCGTCGCGCGTGAGGTTCCACAGCGCGGACCAGCACAGCGCCCGGGCCAGCGGGTCGGCGATGTCGCCGAGCCGGCCGCGCAGGGTGGCGAGCGAGCCCTCGTCGAAGCGGATCTTGCAGTAGGTGAGGTCCTCGTCGTTGACGAGGATCAGCTCCGGCCGCTCGGCACCGGCCAGTTCGGCCACCACGGTCCGCGGGCCGGTGACGTCGGTCTCGGCCCGCGCGTACCGCACGAGCGCCCCGTCCTCGGCGCGGCGCCGGTACAGGCCCACGGCCACGCGGTGCGGCCGGAGTTCGGGGTGCGAGGCGGCGGCCTCCTGCAGGACGGCCAGCTCCGTGATGCGGCCCTCGGCGTCGTAAGTGGCCAGCGGGGTGAGCGAGTTGACCCCGGCCGTCTGCAGCCAGGAGCGGGACCACGCGGCCATGTCGCGGCCGGAGGTCTCCTCCAGCACGTTCAGCAGGTCCGTCAGGCGCGTGTTGCCGTACGCGTGGCGCTTGAAGTAGCGCCGCGCGCCCTCCAGGAAGGCGTCGCGCCCCACGTAGGCCACCAGCTGCTTCAGCACCGACGCGCCCTTGGCGTACGTGATGCCGTCGAAGTTGAGCTTGGCGTCCTCCAGGTCGTGGATGTCGGCCGTGACGGGGTGCGTGGAGGGCAGCTGGTCGGCGCGGTAGGCCCAGGCCTTGCGCTGGTTGGCGAAGGTGATCCAGGCGCTGTCGAAGCGGGTGGCCTCGACCTGCGAGAAGGAGCCCATGAAGTCGGCGAAGGACTCCTTGAGCCACAGGTCGTCCCACCACTCCATGGTGACCAGGTCGCCGAACCACATGTGGGCCATCTCGTGCAGGATCACGTTGGCCCGGCGCTCGTACGCGGAGCGCGTCACCTTGCCGCGGAAGACGAACTCCTCGCGGAAGGTCACGCAGCCCGGGTTCTCCATGGCGCCGATGTTGTACTCGGGCACGAACGCCTGGTCGTACTTGCCGAACGGGTACGGGTAGTCGAAGTGCTCGTGGAAGAAGTCCAGGCCCTGCTTGGTGACGGTGAAGATGTCGTCCGCGTCGAAGTGCTTGGCGAGGCCCTTGCGGCAGAGCGCGCCGAGCGGGATCTCCAGCACGCTGCCGTCGGGCAGCGTGCGGCGGTAGTGGTCGTGGACCATGTGGTACGGGCCCGCGACGACGGCCGTGATGTAGGTGGAGATCGGCTGCGTGGGCACGAAGTGCCGGGTGGCGGAGGCGGAATCGCCGTCGACGGCCTGCGGCCCGCCGTCCTGCGCGCCGTTGCTCAGCACGGTCCAGCCGGCCGGGGCGGTCACCGCGAAGGTGAACGGGGCCTTCAGGTCGGGCTGTTCGAAGTTGGCGAAGACCCGCCGGGCGTCGGCCGGTTCGTACTGGGTGTAGAGGTAGACCTCGCCGTCCTCGGGGTCGACGAAGCGGTGCAGGCCCTCGCCGGTGCGGCTGTAGGCGCACTGTGCGTCCACGACCAGCTCGTTCTCGGCGGCGAGCCCCTCCAGGGCGATGCGCGAGCCGTCGAAGACCGCCTTCGCGTCCAGCTCGCGCCCGTTGAGGGTGACCGCGGTCACGGACGGCGCCAGCAGGTCGGCGAAGGCGGCGGCGCCGGGCTCGGCGCAGCGGAAGCGGATCGTGGTCACCGAGCGGAAGGTGCGCGGCCCGCCGTCCGGACCCACCGCGGACCGCAGGTCGAGCGCGACGTCGTAGCCGTCAACGGTCAGCAGCCGGGCCCGCTCGCGGGCCTCCTCGCGGGTCAGGTTCTCGCCGGGCACGACGCGGCTCCCTCGTCTTCGTCACAAACGCTTCGTCTCGTATGTCGAACACCAGGAATCATGGCATGGGGCGTCTTTGTTGAAACGCCGACTGTCCTGCTCTTTCGAGGAGATCCGCGTGACCACAGATGTGACGAGCACCGGGAAGACCGCCGTCGGCTTCTGGTTCGACCCCGCCTGCCCCTGGGCCTGGATGACCTCGCGCTGGATGCTCGAGGTCGAGAAGGTGCGGCCCGTGGAGGTGCGCTGGCACGTGATGAGCCTGGCCGTGCTCAACGAGGACCGGCTGGACGAGATGCCGGAGGAGTACCGCGACGCGATGCGCCCCGGCGGCCGGGCCTGGGCCCCGGTGCGGGTGTGCATCGCCGTCGAGCAGGAGTTCGGCAACGAGGCGCTCGGCCGCCTCTACACCGCGCTCGGCACCCGCATCCACAACCGCGGCGAGGGCCGCACCCCCGAGGCGATCCTCGGCGCCCTCGCGGACGCGGGCCTCCCGGCGCGCCTGGCGGAGGCCGGGAACAGCGACGCCTACGACGACGCCCTGCGGATCTCGCACAAGGAGGGCATCGAGAAGGTCGGCCAGGAGGTCGGCACCCCGATCATCTCGGTGCCCGGGGCGGACGGGGCCGAGGTGGCCTTCTTCGGCCCCGTCGTCACCCCCGCACCCAAGGGCGAGGCGGCGGCGAGACTCTGGGACGGCACCCTGCTGGTGGCCGGGACCCCGGGCTTCTACGAGCTCAAGCGGACGCGGACGGAGGGGCCGCGCTTCGACTGAGCCGCTCTCCGACGGGTCGCGGCCGGGCACGACGTCCCTTACTGTCCCGATATGGGCCAGACCGACCTCTCCCGGCCGCTCGGCCGTCGCGGCGGCTGGGCCGAGGCGGAGCCGCCGTGCGACAACGCCGGCTACGCGGAGCTGCCCGTACGCCCGTACGACTTCCTGACCCTGGCCGTGTGCCGGGCCCTGCCGCCGCTGTGGTCGCTGCTGGGGCTGCGGCGCGCGGCGGGCATGATGCGGCACTACCTGCGCGGTACGGGGTCCCCCTGCCGGGTGGACGCCGAGGCGCTGCTGGCCCTGCCGGCCGTGCGGGCGGCCGTGGACATCCAGCTGGCGCGCTGGCGCGCGGAGGCGCTGGAGCGCTGGCGCGCCGGACCGGGCGGGGTGGCCGCGTACCCCGCGGACAGCGGCTGGCGCGACGCGCTGATCACCTGGCGGGCGCACGCCGACTGGTGGCTCGCGCTGCGCGGCGTGGAGTTCCGGCTGACGGGGACGGTGCGGGTGGCCGCGGACGACACGGTGGCCATCGACTACCGCGTCGCCGTGGAGAAGGCGTGGAACTTCGACCGCGGCGGCTCGGAGTGCGGGGTCCCGTTCACCCCGTTCGCCCGGCTGCACGAGACGGGGCTGGCACGGGAGTTCACGGTATCCGGCGAGGCCTTCGGCCACGCCTGAGGGCTCCGCCGGAAGTCCGGTACATCATCTGCGGGTGCGTCGTGGCTGTTCGCGCAGTTCCCCGCGCCCCTTCGGGGCGCTGCCGAACGGGAGAGGCCCCGTGCGATGTGCTCGCACGGGGCCTCTCGGTCCGCCTGCCGCGTGAAGGGTGAGAAGACGATCACGAGCAGGACGCCGGTGTGCCTGCCCTTACGGGACCAGCAGGAGGTTGCCCCGCTCCTTCGCGGACGCGTAACGCTTCGCCACGTCCTGCCAGTTGACGACCTGCCACATGGCCTCGATGAAGTCCACCTTCTGGTTCTTGTACTGCAGGTAGAAGGCGTGCTCCCAGGCGTCGAAGACCAGGATCGGCACCGAGCCCTGGCCCACGTTGCCCTGGTGGTCGTAGACCTGCTCGACGATCAGGCGGCCGCTGATCGGCTCGTAGGCGAGGACGCCCCAGCCCGAGCCCTGCGTGGTGGCGGAGGCCTTGGTCAGCTGGGCCTTGAACTTGGCGAAGGAGCCGAAGGACGCCGCGATGGCGTCGGCGAGCTCGCCCACGCCGTCCTTGTCCAGCGGCTCGCCGCCGCCGTCGCCGGTCATGTTCTGCCAGTAGATGCTGTGCAGGATGTGGCCGGAGAGGTGGAAGGCCAGGTTCTTCTCCAGGCCGTTGATCGCGCCCCACTGGTCCTTGTCACGGGCCTCGGCGAGCTGCTCGAGGGTGTCGTTCGCGCCCTTGACGTACGCCGCGTGGTGCTTGTCGTGGTGCAGCTCAATGATCTTCGCGTCGATGACCGGCTGCAGAGCCGCGTAATCGTAAGGAAGTTCGGGAAGTGTGTAGATGGCCATGCCGAGCCCTCCGACGGCTTTATTGCAATTGGCTTGCAGGTAGAAGCTATCAGTAGCTGCCCGGTTCAAGCGGCGACGGGGGGCGGCTTCGGTCCAAAGACGGAGGCGGGGTAGGTCCTGAAGATCAGGACCTACCCCGCCTCGGGGAAAGGGATGTGCCGGGGTGTCAGCCGTGCTGCGCCCGGCCGGCCAGTACGCGCTGGCGCAGGTATCCGACGACCGCGAGCACCGCGACCAGGCCGGCCGTGGCGTACAGCTGGACGCGGGTGTCGTTCTCCCGCAGCATCAGGCCGAGCACGCCCAGGATCCCGAACAGCGTCACCCAGGACAGCGCGGGGAAGGCCCACATGCGCACCACGAGCTTCTCGGGCGTCTCGCGCTCCAGCTTCCGGCGCATCCGCAGCTGGGTGGCGGCGATGAAGGCCCACACCGCCAGCACGGCCGCGCCCGTCATGTAGAGCAGCCACTTGAAGACGGTGTCCGGCCACCAGTAGCTCAGCAGCACGGCGAAGAAGCCGAAGGCGGAGGAGGCCAGCACGGTCCGCCGCGGCACCCCGCCGCTGACCTTGGCGAGGAAGCGCGGGCCCTCGCCGCGCACCACCAGCGAGTGGGACATCCGGGAGGCGCCGTAGATGTTGGCGTTCATCGCGGAGAGCAGCGCGATCAGGACGACCACGTTCATGATCTCCCCGGCGGCCGGGATGTCCAGGTGCTTCAGGACCGCGACGTAGGGGCCGTCGGTGCCCAGGGACTTCTCGGTCCAGGGGATCAGGGTGACGACGACGAGCATCGAGCCGACGTAGAACAGCGCGATGCGCCACATCGCCGTGCGGACCGCCTTGGAGACGCCCTTGACCGGGTGCTCGGACTCGGCCGCGGCGATGGTCACCGTCTCCAGGCCGCCGTAGGCGAAGACCGAGGCCAGCAGGCCCGCCTCCAGGCCGTTGGTCCCGTTGGGCAGGAAGCCGCCCTGGCCGGTGAGGTTGGAGGCGCCCGGGGCCGAGGTGCCCGGCAGCAGGCCCATGATGGCCAGGACGCCCAGCACCAGGAAGATGCCGATGGCGCCGACCTTCAGCGTGGCGAACCAGAACTCGAACTCGCCGAAGTTGCCGACGGCCGCCAGGTTCGTCCCGCAGAAGAGGGCCATGAAGAGCAGCACCCACATCCAGGAGTGGGTGGCCGGGAACCACCGCACCATGATGGCCGCCGCGCCGATCGCCTCGACGGCGATGCCCACGCACAGCTCCACCCAGAACATCCACCCCGCGGTGAAGCCGGCCCAGGGGCCGATGGCGCGCTCGGCGTGCACGGAGAAGGTGCCCGAGGCCGGGTTGGCCGCCGCCATCTCGCCCAGCATCCGCATCACGAGCATCACCAGCAGCCCGGAGACGGCATAGGCGACCACGATGCCCGGGCCCGCGGCGGCGATGCCGGCGCCGGAGCCGACGAAGAGCCCGGCGCCGATCACGCCGCCGAGGGCGATCATCGACAGGTGACGCTGCTTCAGCCCGTTCGACAGGCCGCTGTCCGTGCCCGGTGGCTGGTCGGTGGTCCCTGCCGAGGCGGAGGCCGCGGGTATACCGGTCATGTTCGTGTCTGTCCCCGTGAGATGAGAGCTGAACCGTCCAGGATCGGTCAGCAGCTGAAAAGTGGCCTCAGTGTGGTGGCCATGTTCGCTCAGGACAACACTTGTCACACGGCTGTCCGATATTCAGACGCAGGAATTACCGCGCGTAGCCGACGTATCGCCAGAAGCGATGCTTTACAGCCGTAAAACCGGTGACCGTCATCCGGCCCGGCGCAGCCGGAGCTCCCGCAGCCAGGAGACCACCAGCACCGCACCCGTCGCCGCCGCCGACCACAGCAGCTGCGGCCGCGCGTCGTCGTCCGTGAGCATCAGCACCAGCACCGCGGCCATGCCGGCCAGCGCCGCCCAGGTCAGATAGGGGAAGCACCACATGCGCAGCGACAGCCGCTCGGGCATCTCGCGCTCGATGCGCGGCCGCAGCCGCAGCTGGGAGACCGCGATCAGGCCCCAGACGAAGAGCAGGACGGAGCCCACCGCGTTGAGCAGATAGTGGAAGATCGAATCCGGCCACTCGAGGTTCAGGACGACGGAGACGAAGCCGAACGCGACCGAGGCGAACACCGCGCGCCGCGGCACCCCGCCCTCCGAGACCTTCAGCAGCCCCCGCGGCGCCTCGCCGCGCTCGGCCAGCGAGAAGACCATCCGGGACGAGCCGTAGAGGTTGGCGTTGAGCGCGGAGAGCAGCGCCACGAACACCACGATGTTCATGATCTGCCCGGCCCCCGGCACCCCGATGTGGTCCAGCACGGCCACGTACGGGCTCTGCCCCGGCTTCTGCGAGTTCCAGGGCAGGAGCGTCACGATGACGAGCATCGAGCCGACGTAGAAGAAGAGGATGCGCCAGACCGCGCTGCGCACCGCTCGGCCCACCGCGCGCGCCGGGTCGTCGGACTCGGCGGCGGCGATCGTGAGGACCTCCAGCCCGCCGAAGGCGAAGACCACGGTCAGCACGCCGGAGATCACCCCGCTCCAGCCGTTGGGCAGGAAGCCGCCCTGGCCGGTCAGGTTCGCCATGCCCACGGCGTGGGTGTCCGGCAGCAGGCCGAAGATCGCCAGCAGGCTGAGCGCGAGGAAGAGCACGATCGCGCCGACCTTCAGGGCGGCGAACCAGAACTCGAACTCGCCGAAGTTCTTCACCGCGGCCAGGTTGGCGCCGGTGAAGACGGTCATGAAGAGCAGCACCCAGCCCCACTGGGGCACCGCCGGCACCCAGCCGTGCGCGATCTGCGCGGCGGCCGTGGCCTCCACGGCCAGCACGATCACCAGCAGGAACCAGTAGAGCCAGCCCACCGTGAACCCGGCCCAGCGGCCCAGCGCCCGCTCCGCGTGCACCGAGAAGGCGCCGGAGGAGGGCATGGCGGCGGACAGCTCGCCGAGCATCCGCATCACCAGCATCGCGAGGACACCGGCTATCAGGTACGAGACGATGATGCCGGGCCCCGCCACGGCGATCCCGGCGCCCGAGCCGACGAAGAGTCCGGCGCCGATCACCCCGCCCAGGCCGAGCATCGTCAGATGCCGCTGCTTCAGCCCCGCGGACAGCGGTTCTCTCTCGCCGGCGAGGGTCTCGCCGGCCGGCGGTGCGTCGTGCATGGGGGCTCGTGCTCTCGTCAGAGGTGGGTTCGCTCGTTTTAACCAGGACTTACACAGTCTCCTGAGCGCACTGTTCGCGCCAAGCTCCGAAGGTTGCAGGTGACGAGCATCACGCCGCCGCACGCGAGTGCCCCTCGAGTGCGTTTGTGAGGGTATGGAATCCGCCAAGCGGCGTGCGCGGGGTTTGTCACCGGCGAACGGTGTATTCCGAACGGATGCTCGGCTAACGTCACGGTGTCCTCACTCTTTGTCGACTTCCCTGAGCGGAGTACCGATGGCCACCGCCGCCACCCTGCCCCGGACCGGTACGGTCCTCGCCGATCTGCTCCCCGCCTCCACCGCGGGCCGGGCCCGCGTCCGCGACGCCGCCATCGTCCTCGGCGGTGCCGCGCTCACCGGCGTGGCCGCGCAGATCGCGGTCCCCGTCCCCGGCTCCCCGGTCCCGGTCACCGGCCAGACCTTCGCGGCCCTCCTCGTCGGCACGGCCCTCGGCGCCCGGCGCGGCTTCCTGTCGATGGCGCTGTACGCGATGGCCGGCATCGCGGGCATGCCGTGGTTCGCCGAGGCCCGCTCCGGCGCTTCCTTCCCCTCCTTCGGATACGTGCTCGGCATGCTGCTCGCCGCCACCGTCGTCGGCGCCCTGGCCCGCCGCGGCGCCGACCGCTCCGCGCTGCGCACCGCGGGCACCATGGCCCTCGGCACCGCGATCATCTACGCGGTCGGTGTCCCCTACCTGGCACTGGCCACGCACATGTCGCTGTCCGCGGCCGTGGCGGCGGGCCTGACCCCCTTCCTCATCGGCGACGCCCTGAAGGCCGCCCTGGCGATGGGCGCACTGCCGACGGCGTGGAAGCTGCTGCACCGCCGCGGCTGACCGCTCCTCTCTTCTACGGGCCGGGCCCGCACCTGCAACCGGGGTGCGGGCCCGGCCCTTTCCGCTGGCCCCCTTCAGCGGCGGCCCTGCCGGCGCGCGGCGAGCCAGATGCCGGTGCCGCCCGCCGCCAGCAGGGCGGCGCCGACGGCACCCTCCACCAGGAGCTCCGACGGGACGCCGGTGCGGGCGAGTTCGCCGGGGTCGTCGCTCGTGGCGGGGGCGGGGTGCGACGGGACGACGTCCTTGCCGGGCGGACTGCCGTACGGGCCCGCGGTCGACGGGGCTCCGGTCGGCGAGGCGGACGGCGCCCCGGTGGGTGAGGCGGACGGTGAGGCGGGCGGCGAAGAGGCCGCCCCGGACGGCACGTTCTTGGTGCCCAGCAGCAGGGGCGTGTCCGGTGCGTCGGCGCTCGAGTCCGTGGTCCCGAAATGCACGGGCCCCTGCTGCCACAGCAGTGTCTTGGTGCCGCTCAGTGTCACGGGTAGGCAGATCTGGCCCGTGTCCGCCAGGTCGAAGTGCGCGGCCACGCGATACGTGCGGTGCGCGCCCGCCGCCAGTTTTCCGACGCTGCAGGCGAATCCGCTGTTCGCATCCGGCGGGAGTTCCCCGGACGGAATCGCGGAACAGCCCTCCACGGACTTCACGCGGAGCCCCTTGAAACCGATGACGTCCATGGTGACGCCGCCGGTCCCTGCGGCCCCGTCATTGCGCACGGTGGCGGTCAGACTGGTGTTCCCCGACTGCCTGTTCACCGTTATCCGCTGCGGCAGCTCCGTACCGACCCGGTATCCGGCGGGTGCGCTGGGCCCCGGGCTCCCGCCCTGGCTGCTGCCCGGTGTCGGGTCGGCGGCGAACGCGCCCGCCGGCCACAGCAGGACCACCGGTACGGCAGCGGCCGTCGCGGACCACCGCCACCGATTGCTTAGGAACATTTTGGCTCCCCCCTGTCTTCGTCTCCTGCGAAGGCATTTGAATAGGTACCACAAGATTCCGAAGTCCGAGGGGTGCGGAAAAACAATTCCGTAATGGGGGCGGGCCTGGTGGGAATTTCGAGTGGTGAGATGCAGGGGCGTCTCGTGGTGGGGCGTTACCGGCTGCTGGAATTGATCGGGCGCGGCGGGATGGGGCGGGTGTGGCGCGCCACGGACGAGATGCTCGACCGGAGCGTGGCGGCCAAGGAGATCCGCATCGACGGCCTCATGGGGGAGGGGAGCGCGGTCCAGCGCGAGCGCAGCCGGCGCGAGGCGCGAGCCACGGCCCGCATCGACCACCCCAACGTCGTCCGTGTCTACGACGTGGCCGAGGAGGACGACCGGCTGTGGATCGTGATGGAACTGGTCGAAGGCCGTTCCCTGGAGCAAGTGCTGCGCCGCGACGGCCCGGTGGACGCCCGCGAGGCCGCCCGGATCGGCCTCGGCCTGGTCCGCGCCCTGCGCGAGGTGCACGCGGTCGGGGTGCTGCACCGGGACATCAAGCCCGGGAACGTCCTGATCACCGCGCGCGGCCGGGTCGTCCTCACCGACTTCGGCATCGCGGCCGTGCAGGACGCGGCGGCGCTGACCATGGCCGGCACCCTCGTCGGCTCCCCCGACTACATGGCGCCCGAGCGCATCGAGGGCCGCGAGCAGGGCCCGCCGTCGGACCTGTGGTCGCTCGGTGCGACCCTCTGCGCGGCGGTCGCTGGCCAGTCCCCCTTCGCCCGGGCGACGACGCTGGCCACGCTGCACGCCGTGCTCTACGAGGAGCCGGAGATCCCGCAGGAGGCGGGCCCGCTGCGGGAGTTGCTGGCCGGGCTGCTGCTCAAGGACCCGGGCGGCCGGCCCGGACTCGGCGGTGTGGAGGAGACCCTGGAGGCCGTCGGCGCCCCGCCGCCCCCGGAGCCCGTCCCGCACCCGCCGACCGCGGTCACCGCCCCGCCGCTGCTGCTGCTCGCACCGGAAGCGGAACCGGAGCCGGAGCCGGCGCCCGCGCAGGACGAACGCCCGTCCCGCCCGCGCCCGTACCGCAGGGCCGCCCTCCTCGCGGCGACCGCCGTGGTGGCCGTCTCGGTCGTGGTCGGCGCGGTGCTCCTGGCCCTCCAGGGCGCGCCGGACGGAAGCGGAGCCAAGAGTTCCCCGTCGCCGTCGGACGTCCGCCGCACCGAGGACGGCTTCAGCTGGGCCCCGCCCTCCGACTGGAACCGCACGCAGAAGAGTCCGAGCGACATCAGCTACGCCGCGAAGGACGGCACGGTGGAGATCTCCGGGAGCCAGGCCCCCACGACGGAGGACGTGGTGACCCACTGGCAGCGCGACGAGCAGACCTTCCACGGCATCTCCGGCTACCGCAAGATCCGCCTGGCGCCCACGACGTTCCGCGGCAACTCCGCGGTGATCTGGGAGTACACCATCCCGCAGGCCGGCACGCCGTGGTACGGGCGGCAGCTCGGCTTCGAGAAGGGAGGCCGGACGTACCAGGTGAACGTCTGGTACCAGGACTCCGCGGAGAAGGCCGCACTCGACGTCTACGCGCGCGTGAAGGCGTCGTTCCGGACGGAGTGACCGGGGGTGACGACGCGAACGGGCCGGGCCCGCACCCCGATTGAGGGGTGCGGGCCCGGCCCGTTGTGCCGGTTGCCTACTTCTGTACGGGCGTCCGTCCCTCGTGCCGCCGCCCGAGGACGATGCCGACGACGAGCACGATGGCACCCACCAGGGTCGACAGCAGCACCTGGTCGCGGTTGTCCCCGCCGTCGACGACCATGTAGCCGAGCACGAAGAGGATCATGCCGATGGTCGCGTACGTCAGGTACGGGAAGGCCCACATCCGCACGACCAGCTTCTCCGGCATCTCGCGCAGGATGATGCCGCGCATCTTCAGCTGCGTGACGCAGATGACCAGCCAGACGAACAGGGCGATGGCACCGGAGGAGTTCAGCAGGAACTTGAACACGGTGTCCGGCCACACGTAGTTGAAGACGACCGAGAGGAAGCCGAAGACGACCGATCCGAGGATCGCGGCCTGCGGAACACCGTTCTTGCCGTTGACCCGGGCGAAGACCTTCGGCGCGTCGCCGCGCCGACCGAGGGAGAAGGCCATGCGGGAGGCCGTGTAGAGGCCCGAGTTGAGACAGGAGAGCACCGCGGTCAGCACGATCACGTTCATGATCTGACCGGCGTGCGGAATGCCGATGGAGTCGAGGGCGGCGACGTAGCTGCCCTTCTTGGCGATCTCCGCGGAGTCCCACGGCAGCAGGGAGACGACCACCAGGATCGAGCCCAGGTAGAAGACGCCGATCCGCCAGATGACGCTGTTGGTGGCCTTGGTCACCGCACGCTGCGGGTCCTCGGACTCACCGGCGGCGAGGGTGACGATCTCGCTGCCCATGAAGGAGAAGACGACCATCAGGACACCGGTGAGGATCGCGCCGGGGCCGTTCGGCAGGAAGCCCCCGTGCGCGGTGAGGTTGGAGAACCCCGAGACGTCGCTGTGCGAACCGGGCAGCACGCCGAAGGCGGCCAGCAGGCCGATGACCACGAAGGCGCCGATGGCGACGACCTTGATGCCGGCGAACCAGAACTCGAACTCGCCGTAGGAGCTCACCGAGGCGAGGTTGGTCGCGGTCAGGACGAGCATCACGATCAGAGCCCAGGCCCACTGCGGGACGGCCGGGACCCAGCCTGCGAGGATCTTCGCGCCCGCGGTCGCCTCGACGGCCAGCACCACGACCCAGAAGAACCAGTACAGCCAGCCGATGGTGAAACCGGCCCAGCGGCCCAACGCCCGGTCCGCGTACGCGGAGAAGGAACCGGAGGTCGGGTTGGCCGCGGCCATCTCGCCCAGCATGCGCATCACGAAGACGACCATCGCGCCGACGAGTGCGTAGGAGATCAGGATGCCGGGGCCGGCGGCGGCGATGCCGGACGCGGAACCCACGAAGAGACCGGCACCGATGACACCACCGATGGCGATCATGGACAGGTGCCGGTTCTTGAGGCCGGCCTTGAGTCCGGCCTCGCCGGACTCCGGGGAACGCCCGGGATCGCCGGTCGTCGACCCCTTTGTCATCGTCGGCGGTGCGCTCATGTGGATGTTCCTTCGGGTTGTTTTCCTTCGGTACTCGGGTTGCGAGTTCCCGCATTAGAACTTTTCAAAGGTGTTTTTAGGAAGACCCGAATCCGTATCGTTGCCTTCACTCCTTGTACACATCGGTACTCGCAGAGTCCCGCCCGGTGGCGAATGCCGGCCCCGCCTCGTGCCACACTCGGACCCATGCGCGTCTACCTCGGCTCCGACCATGCCGGTTACGAACTCAAGAACCACCTCGTCGAATGGCTCACGGCCCACGGCCACGAGCCCGTCGACTGCGGCCCCCACATCTACGACGCCCAGGACGACTACCCGCCGTTCTGCCTGCGCGCCGCGGAGAGGACGGCCGGCGACCCGGACAGCCTCGGCATCGTGATCGGCGGCTCCGGCAACGGCGAGCAGATCGCCGCGAACAAGGTCGAGGGCGTCCGCGCCGCACTCGCCTGGAGCGAGCAGACGGCCGCGCTGGGCCGTGAGCACAACGATGCGAACGTGATCAGCGTGGGCGCGCGCATGCACACGGAGGAGGAGGCGACGAAGTTCGTCGAGATCTTCCTGGCGACGCCGTACTCGGGTGAGGAGCGTCACACGCGCCGCATCGAGATGCTGCGCGTGTACGAGGAGACGGGGGACCTCCCCCCGATCCCGGCCCACCACCCGCAGCAGGGCTAGGGGTCTTTTTCCCACCCACCCGTCCTCGGGGGTGTGGGGGCAGGCCCCCACACCCCCGAGGACGGCAGCTTCGCGCCGCCGGGCCGGGCGCCGTTCGGCGCCGCGGGGCGGAACGAGGCAGCCGCCCGCGGGCCGAGGCCCGTCCGGCCCGGCGGCCGGGCAATCGCCCTGCCGCCGAGGCCCTTTCGGCACCCGCAGCCGTACCCCGCATCCCGTCCGGAGGACCCCCGCCATGCCCGAAGGGCATACGATCCACCGCCTGGCCCTGGACCACCGCACCCTCTTCGCAGGCGAAGCCGTCCACGTGTCCAGCCCGCAGGGCAAGTTCGCGGACAGCGCGGCCCTGATAGACGGCCAGGTGCTGGCGACGGCCGAAGCCCACGGCAAGCACCTCTTCCTCGGCTTCGCCGAAACCGGCTGGGTCCACATCCACTTGGGGCTCTTCGGCAAGTACACGTTCGGGGACGCCCCCGCGCCCCCGCCCACGGAGACCGTCCGCCTCCGCCTCGCGGGCGCATCCGCCTACGCGGACCTCCGGGGCCCCACCACCTGCACCCTCGTCACCGAGGCCGAGAAGCAGGCGATACACGACCGCCTGGGCCCGGACCCGCTCCGCGAGGGCGACGACGGCGACCGGGCGTTCCACCGGATCGCCCGCAGCCGCACCACCGTCGCCGCACTCCTGATGGACCAGAAGATCGTCGCCGGCGTGGGCAACGTCTACCGCGCCGAGGTCCTCTTCCGGCACGGCATCGACCCGTACCGCGCGGGCCGCGACCTCACCCGCCGCGAGTGGGACGCGATCTGGCACGACCTCGTGGCCCTGATGCGCGAGGGCGTGCGCAACAACCGGATCGACACCGTCCGCCCCGAGCACGAGCCGGAGGCCATGGGCCGCCCGCCGCGCGTGGACGACCACGGCGGCGAGGTCTACGTCTACCGCCGGGCCGACCAGGCCTGTCACATCTGCGGCACCGCCGTCCGCACCGCGGACCTCGCGGCCCGCAACCTCTTCTGGTGCCCGGAGTGCCAGAAGGCCTGACGGGACGGGGGCGCCGACCGGCGCACGCCTCACGCCACGCACGCGGCCCCCGCATCCCCTGACTCCGTCCGGCACCACCGCGCACCAGCCGATACGGACGAGACGGAAACCCGACCTTGCGGCGCATCGATAAGGATCGATACGCATAAGGTTGCTCTCCGGGTGCCACCCGGGCGCCCTCACGGCGCCCGTCCCGGCGCGGCGTGAATCGACGCACCGCCGAATGGGTGGATAGGGTCCCGATGCAATGACTGGCGCTGCGGAGACCCCGACGGCCCGGATGCGCAAAGCACTGCACCGGGCGCGCACGAGCGTGCGCAAGGCCGGTGTCGACTATTTCCGGGGCGACGGCTCCGACTGGGTCGCCCTCACCGCGCTGCTGCTGTCCGTGCCCGCCCTCGCCCTGGGCACCATCGCCCAGCCCGACTGGTGTTCGCCCGCGGCCCTGGTCCTGCCCATCGTGGCCGGCGGCCTGCTGCTGCGCCCCGCGAGCCTGCTGGGCCTGTACTCGGCCGCGGCCGCCGCACTGATCGCGGAGGCCCAGGTCCTGGACCCGTACGAGGAGGGCGCGGAGCGGGTCACGCCCGGCACCATCCTCGTCGTGGCGGCGGTCGCGTTCTTCGGGCTGCTCATCGCGCAGTTCCGCAGCCGCGTCGGCGTGCCGTGGCGGCGCGGCGGCACGATGCTCTTCGACCTCCGCGAGCGCATCCGCGTCCAGAGCAAGCTGCCGAAGCTGCCGCTCGGCTGGCACCGCGAGATGGCGCTGCGCCCGGCCGGCGGCCAGTCCTTCTCCGGCGACTTCGTCGTCGCGGCGCGCACCAACGGGGGCCGCACGCTGGAGGTCGTCCTCACGGACGTCTCGGGCAAGGGCATGGACGCCGCCTCCCGCGCCCTCCTCCTCTCCGGCGCCTTCGGCGGCCTGCTCGGCTCCCTCCCGCCGCACGACTTCCTGCACGCCGCGAACGGCTACCTCCTCCGCCAGGACTGGGACGAGGGCTTCGCCACCTCCGTCCACCTGGTCCTGGACCTGGACAGCGGCGACTACGACCTCTTCTCCGCGGGCCACGTCCCCGGCCTCCACCTCAGCGCCGGCTCCGGCCGCTGGGAGGAGAAGTCCGCCGAGGGCCCGCTCCTCGGCGTCTACGACGGCGCCGAATTCGAGCCCGTACACGGCACGCTGCGCCGCGGCGACGTCCTGATGCTCTTCACGGACGGCCTGGTCGAAACCTCGGAACGCGAACTGACGGAAGGCATGGACCGCCTCACGGGCGAGGCCGACCGCTACGTCACCTCGGGCTTCCACGGCGCGGCGTGGCACCTGATCGAGGCGGTGGCGAAGGACGTCAACGACGACAGGGCGCTGCTGCTGATCTGCCGGGACTAGGGCGTGTCCGATGGGTCAGCACAGGCCCTGCGACGCTCCCCCAGCTACCGCTGGGGGTACCCCCAGGTACGGCGCCTCGCCGCGTTGTCGCATCACCCGAGTACGCCCAGTACGCGGGTAATGCTCCGCCTTGCGATCCACCGCACCAGACGCCGCTGGGGGTGCCCCCAGCACCAGACGCCGCAGGGCCCGCACTGACCCATCGGACACGCCCTAGCCGCGTTCCCCGGCGGGCGGCCCACTGCGTGGGTATCGTCTCCGCCCGAGGCCGTGCGGCATCGCCGCCCGACGGCTCCGAAACCCCGACATGTGATCATTCCCCGGTGACACCCAGAAGGTACGAAGCCATCCGCGCGGCACGGGACTTGCCGCAAACCTTGCGCCCTGTGCCCGGCGAGGGCGTCACGCAGCGCCCCGCCCACGGCCCGGCCGCCGGTCACCACGTGCGCGAACTGCGGCTCGGCGAACCGCAGTTCACCGATGCCGGCACCGGTACGGCCTGGTGCGCGGCCCGCCGTCACGCGCTGGACCACACCCTCGCGGCCGTCGCCGGCTCCGAGTGGGCCGAGCACCTGGTGCTGCGCGGCAGCGTGCTGCTGAAGGCGTGGTGCGGCGACGCGGCGCGCGAGCCCGGCGACCTGGACTTCGTGGTCGTGCCGCACACGTGGCAGCTCGGGGACGCCCGTACCGACGCCCTGTTCGCCGGCATCGCCCGCGCCGCCGAGGCGCTCTCCCGGGACCCGGACAGCCCGGTCCGCATCGACGCCTCCGGCGCCGCGAGCGACGGGATCTGGACGTACGACCGGGTGCCGGGCCGCCGCCTCGTCCTGCCCTGGACGGCCGTGGCGGACGGCGTCCCGCAGGGCACGGTCCGGCTCGACTTCGTCTTCAACGAGGCCCTGCCCGAACCGCCCGTGCGGACGGAGGTCCCCGGATCGGCGCCGGGCGGCGCCCCGGCGGTCCTCATGGCGGCGAGCCCCGCGCTCTCCCTCGCCTGGAAGATCCTCTGGCTGGTCTCGGACGTGCACCCCGAGGCCAAGGACCTCTACGACGCGGTGCTCCTCGCGGAGTGCGGGCACACGCACCTGACGTACGAGCTGCTGGACCGGGTCCTGAGGGAGTCGGGCGAACCCGCCGACCTCGGCTACATCCTCTACTCGGCCGCCGAGGCCGACTGGTTCGAGTTCCACAAGGACCACCCCGGGCTCCCGGACAGCGACAGCGGCTACCTGGCGCGCCTGGTCATCGCCCTCGCCCCCGCCTTCGCCCCCGCCGAGGACGGGCCGTACGCCCGGCTGGCCGCCGCCTTCCACGGCACGACGGAGCTCGTGCGCGAGGAGCACGCGGCGGGCGGCATGGAGGCCGTCGAGGCGTGGTTCGCCGCCCGCTGCGTGCACAGCCTGAGCGCGGTCGTGATGGTCCGCGAACTGCTCGGCCGTACGGAGTGCACCCTGCACGGGGCCGCGGACGTGCTGGCGGCCTTCCGCGACAAGCGGTTCGGCCGTGACGAACCCCTGTACAAGGAGGGCGGTTGGGCCGGCAGCCCGCACGACATGGCGGCCAGGCTGGAGGAGGCGGCGGCAGCAGCCGTCAGCCGCTGACGGGGCTCCCCTCCCCGTTCTCCTCCCCGGCGGACACCACGAACTCGGCCAGCCGCGCGTACCCTTCCCCGCCGTGCCCGGCCGCGACCGCCCGCGCGAGCAGCTCCCTGAGCAGCTCCGGCAGGCCGGGCGCGACGCCCCGGAGCTCACTCGCGTGGACGAGGGTGTCCGCCTTCACGAGGTGCCGCTCCAGCGGATGGCCGTCCGCCGGACAGTTCCCGGAGCCGACCTGCGGGGCGTACGTGCCCATGAGTTCGCCGACGCTGTGCAGCCACCGGCGGGCCACCTCGGTGAACTCCGTCGCAGGCACGTTGCCGCCGGGCCCGTCGGCGCCGACGAGCGCCACGCTGTGCAGCCAGCCGGTCAGCGTGGCCGACATCAGGCCGAACAGCGCCGTCTCGTACACGGACGCCAGCGCGGCGTCGGTCCCCAGGTGGAACGGTTCGCCAAGGGCGGCGAGCGTCTTGCGGTGGTCGTCGAAGGCGGCCTGCGCGCCGCTGCAGAGCAGCAGACAGCCGGGACCGCCGACGCCCGAGGGGCCCGGCATGACCACGCCGTCGAGGTATCCGCCGACGCCGTGCCGCCCGGCCCGGTCGGCCGTCTCGCGCGCATGGACCGGCGACCCGGGGGTGAGGACGACGAGCGCACGTCCCGCGAGCCCGTCGCCCACCGCGTCCAGGATCTCGCGTACGGCCGCGTACGGTGCCGCACAGACGACGATCAGCGGACTCGCGGCCACGGCCGCCCCGGCCGAGGTTGCTTCGACGGCCCCCTTGGCCACAAGTGCCCCTGCACTACCGGGCGTTCGGTGCCAGACCGTCGCACGGTGCCCGGCCCGGAGAAACGCAGCGGTCACTGCCGTCCCCGTGGCCCCGAGACCGAGAACGCTCACCCCTGTACATGCCTCTGCACACACGATTACCCCCGTTTCGCCGGTTTCATGACTTCGTACGGGGAATCATCAGACTCCCCGTGAATTGTCATTCTCCCGCCAATTCCCCTCTTACGGGAGGCTTCTGCCCACATATGTGGACCGAATTCGGCACAGTGGCAACCGGCGTCCCGCCCGCGTCACGAACATGCACGTTCTCGTAACAGACCGCCCACAGACCCGGCCCCGGCTTGGCGTTCGCCCCGGTGATGTTGCTAAATGTGTGCGAGTCACCGAGAGGTGCACGTGAGACGACGAGCAACTGAGATGACGGGGAAGACGGGGGTGGGCTCGTGAAGTTCGACATGGGTAATACGACGCTGTCGGGCCTGGTGGGCAAGACGCGTGGTTCGAGTGAGGATCTGGGTGGTCTGATCCGTCAGCTGGTCGCTGCGGCGCAGCCGTTGGAGGGCAAGTTCAACGGTGCGGGCAAGCAGGCGTTCGACTCGTTCAAGTCGCATTCGGATCAGGTGACGGCGGATCTGAACAGTGCTCTGGGGGCGATCCTGGGGGGTCAGTCGGGTATGGATGGTTCGTTCGGTCAGGGTGATCAGGAGTCGGCGGACAACGCGCGTCAGCAGATGGCGGCGGCGAACTTCGACGCGGCTCGTTTCTCGGGCCGCTAGGAACACGGGGGATTGAGGTAGTCATGGCGAACGCAGACCGTCGCAGTTATGACACGGGTGCTTCGGGCGAGGTGCAGGGCTCTTTGCAGGGCATCATCTCGCGTCTGGAGTCGGTCCTGACGGACCGCGATGCGGCTGTGAAGGCGGCGATGTCCGACTTCCAGGCGGATGGTGTGTCGGATCAGTACCACGACAAGGAGCTGCGCTGGCAGCGTGCGGCGCACGAGGTCCGCCAGATCATCCATCTCCTTCGCACGACGATGGAGAAGAACGACGGTACGGCGCAGTCGACGCTGGCGAAGGCCAAGGCCGCCGTCGACGGCATCGGCTGACGCACCACTGCAATCCAGGGAAATACGGGGGTATTTCGTGTCCGGTTGGGATCTTCACGTCGAGGCTGTGCGCACGGTGCTCAGCGACACCGACACCGCCGCGGGCAAATTCGAGGGCGAGTTCACGACCTACGGCGACAGCATGGCGAGCGCGGCGAAGTCCGCGGGCACGATGGCCCCGGGAGCCGCTCCCAAGAGCGGCACGCCCGGCCCGGTCGCGGCGGCACTGCAGGAATTCGCGGATGCCACGATGAAGGACCTGCAGTTCCTGCCCGCCCGGGCGGGCGAGTCGATCAGCGGTGCGGCGAAGGCCACCGAGCAGTACATCGCCGGTGACCTGAAGATGGCGCAGGACGCCCAGAACGACGCCCTCAGCGCGCCGAAGCTGCCCCCGCTGGGCAAGGGCGGCAAGGACGGCGGGAAGGGCGACGGCAAGTGATCGACGTCAGCTCCATCCCCGACTTCTCCGGCGACCTCGACCAGTTGGAGAAGGACGCCGGCACGCTGAAGAAGGCCGCGTCCGACATCCGCACGACGGGCGGTGACGTCCACAGCAAGTTCCAGGGGCTCCACTCCTGCTACACGGCCCCCGAAGCGGACAAGCTGTTCGCGACGACGCTCCCGGTGCGCGACGGTGCCGACAAGTTCGCCGGCAAGCTGGAGTCCGTCAGCAGCGCCCTGTCGGCGTTCGCGAGCGAGGCACGGCCGCTGGTCTCGCGCATGGCGGACCTGAAGTCGCAGGCGGAGACGTTCTGCAAGTCGGTCGAGGGCAAGCACGACTGGCAGAAGGACCAGAGCAAGGTCGACAAGAACGCCGGCCTGATCCACGAAGTGGGCCGGGTCTGGGGCCAGTTCCAGGAAGCCGAGCGCAAGGCCGCCGGCAAGATCAGCGACGTGGCCGGCACCGGCACCAAGTGGACGGTCGACGACGGCTCTCACAAGAAGGGCATGTACGGCTTCAGCGCGGACGACGCGGCCAAGGCCGACGACACCCCCTGGGGCAAGGTCGACAAGCGCAAGTACGAGGGCCTGGAGGCCGCCTGGCACTGGACGACCGACCACGTGGGAAGCGCGCTCAAGGGCTTCTTCGTCGACGGCGTCTGGGGCACCCTGACCGGCCTCGGCCACATGGTCAACGTCTTCGACTGGGACACGTTCAAGAAGACGTGGAGCGGCATCGGCGACGTCTTCGGCGGCGTCAGCGCGTACATCATGACCCCGTACGACTGGGCCATGGACAAGATGTTCGGCCCGGTCGACCACAGCGACACGGACCGCCAGAAGAAGGCGCTCCGCGACTTCGGCAAATCGCTCGTCGCCTGGGACGAATGGGGCAAGAACCCCACCCGCGCCGGCGGCACCGTCGCCTTCAACCTCCTCACTCTCGGCTCCGGCTCCCTGCTCAAGCTCGGCAAGGCGGGCAGCCTGGCGGCCAAGGCCGGCGAAGTGGGCGATGCGGGCAAGCTGGGCACCGCCGCGAAGGTGGCCAACGCCCTGGGCAAGACGGGCCGGCTCGTGGACCCGATGACGTACGTCGGCAAGGCGGGCGAGTTCGTCAAGCTCCAGGTCGGCGACCTGATGTCCGGGATGAAGAACGTCTACAAGGGCACGTACACGGACTTCCTCAACGGCACGGGGAAGTACAGCATGCCGAAGCCGGAGATCAAGATCCCCGATACGTCGGTGAAGATGCCGGACGGCACGATCGTCCACCACAACGGCAAGATGGAGCTGCCCGACGGCACGCCGAGCCAGAAGCCGATCCCCGTGGAGAAGCCGGCGGCGGAGCGGGCGGCGCAGCATCCGGCCCCGGCGCACGAGCGCGTACCGGCGGGGGTGGGCGCGGGGCACGGGGGCGGCGACCACCCGGCACCGAAGCCGGGCCCGAAGCCGGGGCCGCCGCCGGGCGGTGGCGGTGGTGGCGGCCACGTGCCGCCGACGGGCGGCCACGGTGGCGGCGGCCATGGCGGTGGCGGTGACCACGGTGGCGGCGGTCACGACGGTGGCGGTCACGGTGGTGGTGACCACGGTGGCGGTCACGGTGGCGGCGGTACGCCTCCGCCCCCGCACGAGGGCGGTACGTACAACCCGGGCCCGGACGACAAGGTCCCGCACCTTCAGCGCCAGGACGACAACTTCGCGGCGGAGCACAACCGCAAGGGTCAGCGGAAGGCCCACCTGAACGCGGACGGCGACCTGGTCCCGGCCGACCCCAACGGCGACGCGTCGATCGTCGACCACATCGTGGGCCGCGACCCGAAGAAGTCCGAGAGCCCGTACACCTCGCTCAGCGAGGACGGCGCCGACGCCAAGGACTACGGCGGCAAGAAGATCCGCGTCGACCTGCCGAACCTGGCGAAGGACATCGCCGACGGAAAGGTCAAGGGCGTCGAGGTGTACTCGCCGAAGGAGGTCGAGGCGGCGATCCAGCAGAGCGCCGATAAAATCGCGGGCGAGCACGTGAACATCGACGTACCGCCCGGGACGAGCTACGACGACATCTCCAAGCGGGCCGCGGAGATGGCGAAGGAACACGGCTGGGGCAAGGCCAAGACGAAGCGCATCGAGCAGCGGATCAAGGACATGATGCACACGCGCCGCGACTCCGAGTGGCTCATCAAGGGCGTCGTTCCGCACGAGTACATCCACGAAGCGTCGTGACGTTCGACGCTCGACGTCCGGCAGTCAAGGAATTGAAAGGCATTGATCATGACGCGCTTCCGTGAATTGCTCGGCACGGATTTCGACGGCGAGCCGACGGACGACATCGACGACGTCATCTTCGGCGCATTCGACGACCCGGCCCACCGGGACCGGGTCCCCGGCCTGGCCGAGCTGGTGAACGACCCCGCTGCCCCCGAGAACGAACGCTTCCTCGCCTGCCTCGCCCTGACGACCTGGGGCGAGCAGGCCGGCTACGACGCGGTGATCCGCGCGGCGGCGGACCCGAAGCGGTCGCCGTGGTACGACGTCCTGATCGACCGCAAGTTCTCGGTGGACGCCACCTTCGCGCAGCTCGCGGAGGCGGTGTCGGAGAAGGACCTGGCGGAGGAGAAGGGCACGCTGGGACTCCGGACGGAGGCGCTGCGCGCGCTGGTCCGCATCGCCGACACCGAGTACTTCGAGGACAAGCTCGGCGAACTCTTCGACAGTGCGGTGCTGGCAGTTCTTCTCGATGACATCAAGGATGTCGTGGCGCGGGGCGTCCATTCGCTGACGGCGGGGGAGCGGCGCCCGTTCGACCTGCCCACGCAGCTGGTGGACCTGGCGAGCGCGGCGGCGACGGTCGAGGGCACGTCGGCCGTGGAGCTGGCGATGAGCGTGCTGGGCGCGGCGACGCCGTCGCGGCGGGCGCTTGTGCATGCGGTGACGGTCGTCCACCGGGCGGGCGGTGCGGAGGGCCGGCGGCTCGCCGAGTACCTGGCGGCAGTTGGGGACGACGAGGTGCGGGCGGCGCTGGGGAAGTAGCAGGCGGTAGGGGTGCCTTGGGGCGCCCCTACGGCAGCTCCTTCGAGACGAACGAGCCCAGCCCGGGCTCGGTGTAGATGAGGCCTTCGGCGCGGAGGGCGTTGAACACCTTCTGGCTCGTAGCCGTGGCGATGCCGAACTCCTCCATGAGCTGAACCACCGACGGGACGCGTGAACGAGGCGGATACGTACCGTCCTTGATGCGTCGCCGGATGACATCGGTTACCTGGCGCCAGCGCGGAATGTCCGGAACGAATTCGATCACACGAGTACGCTACGCACACCATCGCGCCCTAGCCAAGGCCTGAGGTACTTAGTACGGCTGAAACCCCTGCAACACCTGGTAGAGCTCCGCTAGTCTCGCGGGCACACAAAGGACCCCGGCGACGCCTGCCAGCGCCCCGGGGCATGGCCAACGCTTACTCAGGGAGCGTCGACATGCGAGACCTTATCCGTCCCCCACAGCAACAGGTACTGGCTCCAACTCCCGCCTGCCGCAAGGCGGGCCGATGAGCGGGGCGACGTACTGCATGACCGCACCGGCGGTGCCGACCACTGCCCGTTTGGCGAGGGAGTTCGTGACGGCCGCCCTTGTGGCGACCGATCGCCGTCAACTGGTCGAGGATGCGCGGGTCTGCGTCTCGGACACCGTTGCAAACGTCGTCCTGCACGCCCGCGTGGAGGAGCTCACGGTGGAGCTGATGGTGAACGAGGGGCGCGTGCACGTGGCGGTGCGCGATGCCGACGCGCGCAGACTGCCGTGGCCGCGCTGGCCCGGACGGGAAGAGGAAGGCGGCAGAGGCTTGATGCTCGTGCGCGGTCTCTCGCACGACTCGGGTGTCACGTGGGTGTGGGACGGGTTGGAGTTGGTGGGGAAGAAGGTGTGGTTCGAACTGTGGCATTGATTGCGTAGCGGGATGAAACGGGCGGGGTGCGTGTGCACCCCGCCCGTTGTCAGTGGGGGATGGCAAGGTTGATGACAGGTGGTCACCGGCGGAACCAAAGCTCTTTGTGATCACATCGGTGATGTTGATAGACATGTTCGAGTTGTCGTCAAGAGGTGGGGGTGAGCTCGTGAAGTTCGACATGGGTAATACGACGCTGTCGGGCCTGGTGGGCAAGACG
>NZ_JBKIWN010000135.1:0-11567 GCF_058146165.1 Streptomyces sp. AM25
AGTTCCCACCTAATTCATGACACTCCCTCGACTTCCGAAACGCGCCCTAGGGCCAATGCCGTGACTCCGTTGGCGATGTTCGAAGCGGGCTGACTTCGGGGTTGGCTGGTGGTTCGTTGGAAGGGTGCGGGGTGGCCTCGGGTTCCGGGGGTGGGTGTGGTGTCGCTGCGGCCGAGGAGTTTCCAGCGGATTCCGGTGAGGACGGTGCGTACGGCGTGGGCGGCGTGTCCGAAGGGGACGCCGGCGATGGTGGTGCGGGACCGGCTGGATGTGCTGTTCGGGGACGAGGGGTTCGCGGATCTGTATCCGTCCGACGGTCGGCCGGGGTTCTCGCCGGGGCAGCTGGCGCTGGTGTCGGTGCTGCCGTTCGCGGAGAACCTCTCGGACCGTGCGGCGGCGGATGCGGTGCGGACGAGGATCGATCTGAAGTACGCGCTGGGCCTGGGGCTGGAGGACCCGGGCTTCGACTACTCGGTTCTCAGCGAGTTCCGGGCCCGGCTGGCCGAAGACGACGCTGCTGACCGGCTGTTGCGGGTGATGCTGGCACGTCTGGTCGAGGCGGGACTGCTGAAGGCCGGTGGCCGGCAGTGCACCGATGCCACGCATGTGCTGGCCGCGGTGCGCACGCTCAGCGGGCTGGAGCTGGTCGGCGAGACGCTGAGGGCCGCGCTGGAGGAACTGGCCGGAGCCGACGGCGGGTGGCTGCTGTCCCTCCCCTCGTAGCGAGTTCGTGTTTGCAGGGGAAGTTGGGGTTCATGGAGTCCGAGCAGCGGAGGTACATGTCTGGGTTCGGTGAGGGTGTTGTACGCATGGTGGTCGAGACGGGCAGGCCGGTCCCGGAGGTCGCCGAGGAGCTCGGTGTCCGCTCCGGGACGCTGCACAGCTGGGTGTCGTGGTGGCGCAACGGCTCGGCGTCCTCCGGCCGGCCCGTGCCGGCCACGGCTGGCAGCCGGGTCAGGGAGTCGGAGCGGGCTGGGCTGGAGCGGCTGCGGCGGGAGACGGCGGAGAAGAACAAGCGGGTCCGCGGGCTGGAGATGGGGTGCGGTGTCTTCAGACGCTGTGTGGCCTTGTGGGTGAAGCAGCTGCTGCGGACCGGGCCCGGGTGGCCGGGGTGGTCAGCGGCTGCAGGGTTGGGCAGGACATTCCGCACACCCTGGCGTGCCGCGTCCTGGGCGTGGGCGAGTCGTGGTTCTGCAAGTGGCGTCATCGGCCTGTCACCGCCCGTGAGGTGCGGTGCGGGAAGCTGGCCGACGCGGTCGGGCAGGTCTTCGGTGAGCCGGGCGGCGCGTATGGCTCGCCGGAGGTCTGGATCACGCTCGTGCGCCAGGGCTGGAGGGTCTTGGTGGACACCGCCGCGGAACTGATGGCCGGACTCGGCCTGGCCGGGATGCACGGTCCGAAGGCGCCGGGGGGTGGCCAGGGCGGGCGAGCGGCCCGCGTTCGCGGACTTCGTGCGGCGCGGCTTCACCGCCGATGCCCCGGACCGGGTATGGGCCGGGGACATGAGGGAGATCGTCACCGGCGGGGGCAGGCTGTATCCGGCCACCGTGATCGGTCTGTTCTCGCGCCGCCTGCCCGGCTACGCGATGGGCGGGCGCCACGACGCGGAGCTGGCCGTCGCCTCCGCCGCACATGGCCGCGGCCATGTGCGGCGGCGTCAGGGGCGTGTTTTTCCACTCGGACCGCGGCAGCGGATATCAGTCCCGGCGCTTCAGACGGGCCTGCCGCCGGCCCGGCCTGACCCAGTCCACGGGCCGGGCCGGCCCGTGTTTTCGGCAACGCCGTCAGCGAGGCGTTCAGCAGTGTGCTCAAGGCCGGGTACGTCCACCGGCGTACCTTCACCACCCGCACCGGGGCACGGCTGAAGACCGCCACCTCCGATCACCGGCTCCTGCAGCGCCCGCCGGCTGCACAGCGGGTGCGGGTACCGGAGCCCGGCCGGCTACGGACAAGACCATCAGGCCAACGCCATCATGGAGCTGGCCGCTTGAAAGACCTCCACGGCACAAGGGGGTTGATATTTCCACGCTCACCGTCAACTGGGACGAGCGCAGCGCCACTTGTTGCAGTGCACGGTCAGCGTGGAATGGAGACCGCTGCAGATCAGCGGACGCGACTACATCCAGGTCAAGTCCGCCAAGGCGGACTGTTTGCCCTGCCTGGCCCGGACACGGTGCACCAACTCCGTCGCCCGTCCTCGCGCGCTCGCGCAGCTGCCTACGCGTGAACGAACTCCACCGGCGGGCGTCCTGTCACAGCTGACATGTGCCTGCGGCGTGTGTTGCGAAAGTCCGTGATCGAAGTGGCGGCCCTCATAGCGGTCTTGACGGGGTGACGCAACGGACTCGCACGGAGCGGGGGCGTTACGTCATTGCGTTCTGATCTCGCGATGTTCGTTACAAATCCGCTATACAGGGGTGATTTTTGGTATCTACGTTTTCAAGTGCCGCCTGCTTCAGAGCGCGGGCGGTGGCTGATGTCTGATCGGACATACCGAGGTAAAGGATCCTCCGATGGCGTACACCTGCAAGCTGATCCGTTCTGCCGCTGTAGCGGCTGCTGCCGGTTCTGTGCTGCTGATACCTGCGACTGCCGCGTTCGCCGACAGCCCGGCGCCGCACAATTCTCCGGCTGCCTCGCCGCAGCAGCCGGTAAAGGGCCAGCCGTGGAAGGGCGGTACGTCCTACGACATCGGCGGCGGCATGGAGGCCGTTGTCAAGGACGGCAAGGCGTATGTCAAGAGCGCGGGCGAGGACAAGGCCGTCAAGGTCCTCAAGCCGGGCGAGGTCTACAACGACGGCGTCTACGTGAAGTTCAACGCCGACGGCAAGACCGTCACCGCTCAGACCCAGGGCGGCAAGGGTGCCAAGCCGCATACCTCCGGCGAGCACGGCACCCAGGACAAGGGGACGAAGGGCCCGGGCCAGCAGGGCGACAAGCAGACCAGGATCACTCCGAAGGGCGGCGTCAAGGCCGGTGCCGAGGGCGTGCAGAGCGCCGACCACGGCACCACCACGCTGCTCGCCGGCGGCGGTGCCGCTGCAGTTGCCGCGGGCCTGGGCTTCACCCTTCTGCGTCGCCGCAACAGCTGACGGCGCTCTGCGCCCTGTCGTACACGTGTCATGGCGGGGAAGGGGTCGCCCTCCTGCCTCTACCGGCGGCCCCTCCTCTTTCACCCCGCCCCCGTGCCGGTAACCCAGCACACGCGCGCCTGCGCCTGCCGTGCGCGCCCGGAATCTTTGGAGCCAGTCCCTGTGAACGCCCGTGCCGCATCCCGGTCCGGCCGTCTTGCTGCTGTCGGCGCACTTGTCCTCACCCTTGGTGGAGGGCTGGCGGCCTGTGGCGGCGATGATGCCCCCGGCCCCGCTGTCAGGGTCGACAACGCCTCAGCCGCCGCGGACGCCGAATCCGTTGAGCCGATGGAGCCGTCCAAGCCGACCCGGCTCCAGATCCCTGGGGCAGGTGTGGACGCCAGCCCCCTTCTTTCTCTGGATGTGGACGGCCGGGGAGAACTGGCCGTGCCTTCGGTCGACAAAGCCGGCCAGGCAGGGTGGTATACGCGGAGCGTCACTCCTGGGGAGATCGGCCCGTCCGTCTTCGTGGCCCACTACGACACCGTGAAGGGCCCGGCGTTGATGAAGAACATCGGGAAGGCCAGGGTCGGTGGCCTGATCAAGGTCGGCCGTGAGGACGGCACCACCGCTACGTTCAAGATCCGTGAGATCCAGCAGGTCGCCAAGAAGGACTTCCCGACCGACAAGGTCTACGGCGACACCAACCGCCCCGAGCTGCGTCTGCTCACCTGTGGCGGCCCTATCGTCGAAGGCCACCGCACAGACAACATCATCCTCTACGCCGACCTCATCGCCTCATGAGGCGTACCGCCAGGTCCGCCGCCTGCAGCGTCACCCGCCCGGGGTGGACACCGGCCGTCGCCGTGCCCGCGTTGGCGCTGGTCGGCGTACTGCTCCTGCTGCCGTTCTCGGGCTGCGACAGAGCTGGCGGTCTGCGCAGCGCCGGGCCGGCTCCGGTGGTCGAGGCCCCTGTGCAGCTGTGGCCGGACACCACCCCGGCGCCGCCCCCGCGCAACGCCGACAGCCCCGCACCGGCGCCCGCGCCGGTGCCCGGCATTCCCAACGCCCCCTCCGACGACATCCGCCGCGTTGCCCCCCTCGCTATTGTCCAGGCGGAAGTGCGGGCGCATCCCGATGACCAGGTGGGCCCGGACGGCATGGGCAAGGAGACAGCTCGCGCGATCCTGGCCTGCCGGGCTGCGGGCGAAAAAGGCTGTCCCCTGCGCACGCCGCGATACCACGACCTGACCGGGGACGGCCGGGACGAACTGGTCGTCGGCTTCGAGATGAACGACGTCGCAGAACACTCCCTGGTCCTGCGCGTGTACACACTGCGCGACGGGGCGCTGGTCCGCATCATGTCCACCTATTTCACACACCCGCGGTCGCTGGAGGTGTCGGGCCACGACCTGATCGTGCACGTCTATGACGAGACCCGCCCTGACTACGAGTCCCGCCAGCTCTACCGGTGGAACCCGCAGGCCCACTACCTGACGGAGCAAGTCCATGAGATCCGGCGTGCACAGCCCACGGCCTTGCATGCACCCACCGCGTCATGACCTCCCGCCCTGCCCGGTGCATCCGGCCCCTCCCCCCGTGGCCGAAACGCCTGCTGCGGCGGATGAACCCCTACGCACGAACCGCCACGCTCCAGGGCAAGTTCGCCATCTTCATCACCGTCATGTGCTGCGCCCTCACTGCCGTACTGGGCACGCTCGTGCACATCTCCGTCACCCACCAGAGCGCCGACCGCGCCCGCAAAGACGCCCTGGCCACCCTGGAGACGGCCGCCGCCCACTACACCTCGGGCAAGCCGCCGGGCAGCGGCGCCGCCGTGGACCCCGCCGCTCTGCCCGCCTCCCTGCGCACGCTTGCCGCCTCCGGGCAGCGCGGCACCGAAGCCGGCAGGGTCCAGGGCGAGGACACGGGCCACCACGTCATGTGGGCCGCAGGCCCGGCCGAAAACGGCCACGTACTGGCCGTCGCCCTCGACTACCGCAAGAGCGAAGAGCGGATCGCGGCCCTCGACCGCACCATCGCCCTCTCCTCCCTCCTGTCTATCGCGCTGACGCTGGCTGTGGGGTCGTTCTGCGTCAACCGGATAACCCGCCACCTGCACACCACCGCCCAGGTCGCCCGCCGGATCAGCGCCGGAGACCTCGACGCCCGGGTCAACAACCCATGCGTGGCCCGTTCCGAACACACCCACGACGAGGTCACCGCCGTCTCCGCCGCGCTCGACACCATGGCCCACACCCTGCAGCAGCGGCTGCACAGCGAACAGCGCTTCACCGCAGATGTCGCACACGAGCTGCGTACCCCCCTCACCGGCCTGCGCGCCGCCGCTGAACTGCTGCCCCCCGGCCGCCCCACCGAGCTCGTCCAGAACCGGGTGCAGGCGCTGTGCCACCTCACCGAGGACCTGCTGGAAATCTCCCGCCTCGACGCACACATCGAGCGCGCCGACCTCGGCACTCACGACCTCGGCCCGATCGCCGAACGGGCAGCCGCCATGGCCGGGCTGGACACGCACGTACGCGTCATACACAGCACCCGCATCGAAACCGACCGCCGCCGTCTGGAACGGGTACTGAGCAACCTGATCGCCAACGCGCACAAACACGGCGCCGCGCCCGTCCACATCACCGTCGACGGGCCCGTCATCACCGTTCGGGATTACGGCGAGGGCTACCCCGCCTACCTCCTCACCCACGGCCCCCAGCGCTTCCGCACCGAGATCACGGCCGTTGGCAAGACCGGCCACGGGCTGGGACTCACCATCGCCCTCGGACACTCCCACGTCCTGGGCGCCAGCCTCACGTTCGCCAACGCCCCTGACGGCGGAGCAATCGCCACCCTCACCCTCCCCCCGAACGGGCCCAGCAGCCCGGGCGTGCTCACCGACCCGGAGAACTGATCGACGGATGACCGCGCGAGCCAGCTCGGCCTTGGTTGCAAACCCCTGTTCTCCAGGGACCTTTGCGGCTCGGCAGTGGTCAGGATCGTCCGCCCACGACTTCGGCAGGTAGAAGCTCCCGGCCCTCCAACGCCCGCCCCCTGTGCTGCCGGCAGGCTCTGTCAACTTGTTCTTCTCCGCCGTCTCCCGCCGCAGCCGCTCCAGCCCAGCCCGCTCCGACTCCCTGACCCGGCTGCCAGCCGTGGCCGGCACGGGCCGGCCGGAGGACGCCGAGCCGTTGCGTCGCCACCACGACACCCAGCTGTGCAGCGTCCCGGAGCGGACACCGAGCTCCTCGGCGACCTCCGGGACCGGCCTGCCCGTCTCGACCACCATGCGTACAGCACCCTCACCGAACCCAGACATGTACCTCCGCTGCTCGGACTCCATGAACCCCAACTTCCCCTGCAAACACGGACTCGCTACGAGGGGAGGGACAGCGACAGCTGCGGCCTTTGCCGTTGATGTAGCCGCTGATCCAGGTGGCGCGCCCCGAGCGGAGCGAGGGCGAACGACAGGAGAAGCGGCGAGCAACGGCCGCACTCGCCCGTGCGGAAGGCCACAGTGACTCCCGAGCTCACCGACATCGATCATGCGAGGGCTTCAGGTGACTCCCGAAGCCTCGTCGGAACGACTCCCGTTGCCGCGTGCACAGCCATACACCGGAGCGATTGCCGTGGCCACGTGCCTCACCACCGCGGGCCGGTCATCGTCGCACGTCTCGGTGAAGTGGACTCGGAATCCGCTCCAGCCGGTGCCCCGCTTCGCCCAGTGAACCTTTTTCATCCTCCGTTTTGGCAGGTCAGCAGGGTATGGACGGCTTGGATGGCGGTTCCAATGCGGTTGGTGCTGCAGCGGGCCTTGCGGAGGATGCGCCACTGCTTCAGCTGCGCGAAGGCGCGTTCGCCAGGGGCTCGTAGGCGTGCGTGGACGCGGTTGAACCACTGGTAGTGGTCCGGGAGTTCGCGGTGTCGGTAGTAGGGGGTGCGGACGGTGGCGCCGGCGCCTTGGTAAGCGCGGTCGGCCAGGACCAGGATCTGCCGGGTCGGACATGCCTGGACGATGCCGTGGGCTCTGGCCGCGGTCAGGTCGTGGGTCCGTCCCGGCAGCGCGCGGGAGAACCACAGCGGGGTCCCGTCCCGGCGACGACCTGCACGTTCATACCGTGCCGCTGGTGCTTTTGCGAGTAGTACGGCTCGTCCGCTCCGATCCGGTCGGTGGGGATCAGCGTCCCGTCAGCGATGACGAAGTCCCCTTCACCCAGGCCGACGAGGGCCTCGCGAAGACCCGGTGTCCACGCGGCCAGGATCCCGAGGGTCTCGTCCACATACCGCCAGGCCGTCGTGGTGGAGACATCGAAACCATCCGCCACCTGCGCGAACGTCTCGTTCTTCCGCAGATGCGCCAGCACCAGCAGGGCCTGCTTGAAACAACCCGGCCTCCGCCAGGGAGACTTCAGCTCCCGCCGGCGGGCGTGGATCAGCCACGCCACGCGTTCGACGAGCTCGTGCGGGACGTCGAGCGTGGAAAGATACGGAACCAACAGGGCCCCTCGGACACCGGTGTGATGAGTGAAGTCACCACACCAACGACGAGGGGCCCTGCCACGTCACCCCCTCTGACCTGCACATCTCACCCTTCAAGGGACGGGATGAAAAAGGTTCATTGACCAGGTGATTCGCAACCACTGCTGGAAACCGCCTCTCAAGTGTCCAAGATCCGGGGTGAAGGCCCAGGTGGTGAGCGGGGGTATAGGGCACGGCGTGCAGGGGATAGTAGACGCGCTCGTCGGCCCAGCAGGTGGTCACTGTGACGACACCGCGGTCGATCTTCCCGACCGAGCCGAGATACTGCTTGCCCACATGCGCGGTTGCACTCCCGTCCTTGCGGTCACCGGAATCGTCGATGACCAGTACCCCGCCCGAGTGAGGAGCGGTCGCCGGGTCCGAAAGCAGCAGTTCCATGCGGCGGGCGTTGACCTTCTCGTGGTCCCAGGTCGACTCGGACAGGAAGAACTGCAGCCGCTGCACCGACCGGTGCTGGGCGCCTACCACGGGCTCTGTCCCGGCCAGGCAGGTGAGCGTCTTGTTCCGGTCCCGCGGCAGAAGCAACCCGGCCAGATACTCACGGAATCCCCGGCGCTGTGCCAGCGTGGAGAACAGGTCATCGAAACGCGCGGCATACGCTTCCAGCGGCCCCGGAGCAGGCGGACATGGCACACGCTTGGTCATCACAGCCCCCGAGAAACAGGCGAAGCTCCCACCAACCGGCCTACTACGGCCCGGAATCGCCATCAACAAACCACCGCTAGCAGCAGAGGATTCGCGGCGTGTGCACCCTCATGCCGGATGTTCAAGCAGGTGCCCGGGTGGGGAAGCGTGCAACTCCGGCCCGGACACCTGCCGGCACCCCGTGGCTTTGCCGGACTCACTCGGCGGTGCGGGGGGCGTGCGCTCGAATCCCTCCCCCCACACCCGTAAAGTGTGCCTTTCGGCAGGCCTGGTGGCACTCGCCAATATACGGTCAGCCCCCTCGCGCTGCGGCGGCGACGTGCCGTCTCGGGGCGAGGAGGGCGCCGGAGTAACCCGAGCCGGTGCCGTGCTCGACGGCTTTGTGACCGACGGTCGACTCTGTTGCTCTATTCGGGTTCACTCGGTGAGCTTGTAGGCGAGGCGGCTGGTGCGGACTCGGCGGAGGGGGTGGCCGGTCCAGTGCATGGTGTCCCTTGTGGTGGTGTAGGCGATCAATCGGCGGTCGTGTTGGTGGTGTGGGGTAGTGCGGGGGTGCTGTCGGGGGGCTCGGGGTAGAGCTCGGCCATGCTGCGCTCGGGCATGTAGCGGCGGGGGAAGGCGATCCATTCGTCGTGGAGTTCGAAGAGCACGGCGGTGACCAGCCGCAGCAGGGCGTCGTCGTTGGGGAAGACCTGGACGACGTCGGTGCGGCGCTTGATCTCCCGGTTGACCCGCTCCAGGGGATTCGTGGATTGGATCTTCTTCCAGTGCCGCTCCGGGAACACGGCGAAGGCGGTGAGGTCGTCCTTGGCGTCCAGCAGCATCTGTCTGACCTTGGGGAACTGGCTGCCGAGCATCTCGGCGACGGTGTCGACCTGGGCGCGGACCGTGGCCGCGGTGGGCTGGGCGAAGATCGTGCGGATCGTCGCGGCGACCATCTCACCGGCGTCCTTCGGGATCACCCCGAAGACATTCCGTGGAAAATGGACGCGGCATCTTTGGCAGGCGGCGCCGATCGTCACCTTGCGGATCGCGTTGACCAGCCCGGTGTGGTGGTCGGCGAGGACCAGGCGGACCCCGCTCAGGCTGCGTTCGCGCAGGTGACGAAGAAACTCGGTCCAGAAGACTTCGGTCTCGCTGTCGCCGACCATCACGCCCAGGACCTCGCGGCCGCCGTCCTCGGTGATACCGGTCGCGATCACCACGGCCCTCGAGGCGATCTGGTGACGGACCCCGGGCCTTGCAGTACGTCGCGTCGAGGTAGACGTAGGGGAAGCGGGTGTGGTCCAGGGGCCTGGTGCGGAACGCGTTCAGCGGCTCGTCCAGGGCGGCGCAGATCCTCGAGACCTCGCTCCTGGATATCCCGCTGTCCCCGCCCAACGCTTTGACCAGGTCGTCCACGCTGCGGGTGGAGACGCCCTCGGCGTATGCCTCCATGATGACGGCGTAGAGGGCCCGGTCGATGCGGCGCCGCCGTTCCGGCAGACAGGGGAAAGAAGCTCCCGGCCCGCAGTATGGGGATGGCCGGCTCCAGGTCGCCGGCCTGCGTGGTGAGCGTCTTGTCCCGGTGCCCGTTGCGGTAGTTGGTGCGGGCATCGGTGTGCTCGTTCCACTCGGCACCGATCTTCGCTGCGGCCTCGGCCTCGATCAGCTCCTGCAGCATCCTCTCGGCCACACCGCGGACGAGTTCGAGTCCCTCGGCCGAACGCAGTGCATCCAGCAGGCGAAGTAGTTCAGACTGGGACAGGGCCACTGCGTGTCTCCTCCCACGATGAACTGGGCGTTCATCAGGGAGAGTTGCACGGTGGCCCGTACCGTGCGCAGGGAGCGCGCACCATCAGCCGGAGCACACCGGCGCACTACTCACAGCTGATCGCCTACACCATCACACGGGACACCATCCCCTGTTCAGGCAGTGGTGCACCACCAGATGTGCCCAGACCTCCTGGTGCACCAGTGCCGGAGTGGCCGAGCGCAACACCTGCGCGGGCCCACGCTGGAACGCTTTGACCTGCCGGTAGGCCGATTCCGCCTCCCAGCGATCATGGTAGAGCAAGATGACTTTCCTGAAACCATCCTCACTCTCCCGTGAGCTGTCTCTGACGGAGTATCCGTCAGAGACAGCTCACGGGAGGGGTGCCCGCATGGCGGACTCTGCTTGTCTCCCCGGGAGGATCCGACGAGACTGTCCGGTATGGCGAATGTGCACGAGGGCATAGACGAAAATCTGCGGTCGTTCATCGAGGAGCAGCACATCTTCTTCGTGGCTACTGCCCCCTTGTCCGGGAGCGGGCACGTCAATGTTTCGCCGAAAGGCGTCGACGGGAGTCTTGCGGTACTCGATGGCAAGACTGTGGCTTACCTGGACTTCACTGGAAGCAGTGCGGAGAGCGTGGCACACCTGCGGGAAAACCGCAGGATCACTCTGATGTGGTGCTCTTTCGGCCGTCGGCCCAATGTTGTGCGTGTTCACGGGAGCGGTGAGACGGTGTTCCGTGATGACCCGCGGTGGGGAGAGCTGATCCGGTTCTTCCCGGCTGCAGGAGATCCTGGCGCAAGAGTGGTTGTTGTGGTCACCGCTGAGAGAGTGAGTGACTCCTGTGGTTTTTCCGTGCCGTTTCTCGAGTACCGGGGGGAACGGCGTCTGCTGGCGGAATATTTCGGACGCCGCGACGAGTCTTTTCATGCGGATTACGTTGAGCGTAAAAACGCCATGAGCATGGACGGCCTTCCGGCTGTGCCGGTTCCGCTGCCGCCTCGTACTGACATCAGGGCGGTTGCAGAATCAGGGTGATCTTGCAGGTATGCAGGTCACGGGGATGCAACGGTGCCGGTGGGGCCGCGACGCAAGCAATGAAGGAGTGATGGTGATAGTGGTGTGGTCCTCCGCCGGGTCTGACCCGCATCGAAGCCGTGTCGCGCGTCAGGCTTTCTGGCGCAGGGGTTTGTTGAGCCCTGGGGGGCTTTCCCATGAAAGCAGCCTTGCCTCACATCCCAGGGCGATTGCAAAGTCAATGCCGGGAAGATAGGGCCGAGGTCTGGTTGTCAAGCGGTTCGGTGAAGTTGGTGTAGAAGGACGGGGCTCCGCGTACAGGGTTGTTGCAAAGCCCGGTTGGCTGGGTGAAGTTGCTGGTCACAGCGTGGTGACGATGCGGGGATGTGCCGCTACGAAAGCATCGAGGCTCCTGTTGGGGCGGATGACCTTGCCAGTCACCGTCTCGAACCGGAGCCTCGATGTGCCGCCGGTCTGCCACTGAACCTTTTTCATCCTTCGTTTTCGCAGGTGAGGAGGGTGTGGACGGCTTG
>NZ_JBKIWN010000136.1:0-4405 GCF_058146165.1 Streptomyces sp. AM25
ATCGTGACCCACTCCACCAGGGCATGCGGGACGTCGAGTACGGCAGGATAAGGAACCAACGAGGCCCTCGAGACGGCGAGCAGCGGACTTCAGACATCCCGCTCAACATCCCGAGGGCCTCGCCCGTTACAACCCGCCACCCTCACCCGACCAACGGCCACACTGAACAAGCTCAGTGACGATCCGGGCGGATCCCGGCCGCACCTGGCCCAGGTCACGCACCGCCCCGGGGGTCACAGAACGACAAGCACGAGGAACATCCCTCTTCTGCGCATCGCACAGTCTGCCGGCCCTCCAGCACGTCGGCCGCCGCTGCGTCCGCCCCTCGGCGGAGCAGCGGCCATGGCCCCTATGAATTGGTTTGTCTTGGTGTCCTGTGCTGTCACTCGGTTCTGTCGTGCTGGGTCTGCAGGCGGATGCCGAGGATGCCTTCCCAGTCGGTGAGTTCCCCGGCCAGTGGGTGCGCCGGGCCCTTGCCCTCCAGGGACAGCACCACCCCGGCCTCCTTGACCTTGCCGTGGCCGGTCCGGTCCTGCGCCTCCGCGTCGATGTGGACGTCCGTGACCTGGAAGCCGTTCCTGGTGCACAGCTCCAGCACCCGGCCCAGCAGGCCGCGGCGGGTCCGGTAGGACAGGCGGAGCTCGACGCGCTGGGCCACCGGGGCGCTCGTCGCCAGGCGGCGGGTCACCAGGGGGAAGCCACGCACCACCAGGAAGTGGACGAGGGTCGCGGCGGCGGCGAGGAGCGGCAGCCCGCCGCCGCAGGACATGCCGACGGCGCACGTCAGCCAGATCGTGGCGGCCGTGGTCAGACCGCGTACCGCATCGCGGCGGACGAAGATGAGGCCGCCGCCGATGAAGCCGATGCCGGAGACGATCTGTGCGGCGACCCGCGAGGGGTCCACGCTGTAGCCGTCGAGGCCGACCACGGCGCCGAAGCCGTGGATGGAGACCTCCATGAACAGTGCGCTGCCCACGCCGACGAGGGTGTGCGTGCGCAGCCCCGCGCTCTTCTGGTGTAACTCGCGTTCCAGGCCGATCAGCGAGGAGAGCAGGAGCGCTATCGCCAACTCGGTGAACTGACGGGCCCCTTGGCCGGTGCCGAGGACGAAGAGCGGGGCGGGGCCGTGCGCGACTATGGGGAGCATGGCGTCGATTGTGGCCGGAAATACAGTGGCCGAAAAGGGGTGTTGGCAACCCTCTACCATCCATGCGCTCCCAGTGGTTTCCTCCTGCACCAGCAGCGGATCCCCGGCGGCTGCTGACGGGATCCTGGCCGGACTCGCCGGCTTCGCCGTCGTCCAGTCCTACCTGTCCACCGCCAGAAATTGGGGCATCACCGCTCACGACGCCCTCACCCGGCTCTTCACCACCGGCCCCTGGCTGCCCTCTGCCCATACACCATCAGCAGCCTCACCCACCTGAATAACTACCGGTCGGAAGGAAAGCGGGACCAAAGACCTGTTTCATCAGGTTCTGACCGATCTTGTCTTGCTCTGGCGGTGCGCCTCGGTGAAGATCGTTTCCGGCCGCCGCTGCCTGCTCCCCCGCCGGTCGGCGGCGGCCGCCTCATTACCTGTGCCGGAGCGTCTGTTTCAGCGGTCTGCCCTGGCCCGGCGTCGGCGCGAGGGCGCGGTCGGCGTCAGTGACGCCTGCCGGTGGCGTGGCAGCGCGCGAGCCAGAGAGTGCCGGCCACTGCCAGAGCCGCCAGGGCTGCACCGGCCACGATGTGGGGTGTGCGCGGTTCCTGGCTTCTGGCGCTGGCACCGGTGTTCATGCCGCCCTTGGGGGATGGGGCTGGGCCATGCCCGGCGTGAGCGGGGCCTGTTCCTCGGCTGTGGCAGTGGCAGGGGCGTTGCCCGGGGCGACGACCACATCGCCCACGGTCTCTTTGCCGTTGTCGCACTGCACGCCGAGGCCGTAGGTGCCGGGCAGGGCGTTGTCCGGCACCACGAACCGGCCGGTCGCGACCGGTTCGTGTGCGCCGGGTTTGAGTTCGAATGCGGAGGGTCCACCGAGGGCGCTGGCATCGCCTTGGCCGTGGCCTTGTCGGCCGCAGGCCGTGGTGTTCACGGTGACCGCGGCACCGGGACGGACAGTGCCCGGGGTGACCTCGAGTTTGCCGGAGTCGCCTGCGAAAGCAGCAGCGGTGGACGTCAGCGCCAGGACGGTCATGACCAGGAAGGTGGCTTTTGTGGTCTCGGCGGGCACTCGTGCACTGCGCATACGTCATCCTCCGTGAGCGCGGACACGGCACGCGGGGCGTGCCGCGCGGATGCGGCATTCCGCGGCTGCTGTCAAGGTCGAGCGAAGCGGCCTTTGGCCAGCCCCGCACCTCGGAGCCGGGGTCCGGCACACCAAATGAGTGACGGCCGCAGCTCACCCCTCGCGATACCGTGGGTGTGCCGTTCCTGGCTGGTCAGGAAGGCCTTGAGGACTGGCGGGGAGCAGGCCGGGGCGCGCCGGGGCGTGGGGTTGTCCTTCCCGGTAGGCGTGCCGGGGCAGACTGTCGGTGCGGTCATCGCGCTGGTCTCTGCGCAGGCGTGGCAGTCCGGAAGACCGGCCGGTGACCGACCACCCGTACGGATCCTCCGCTCTGTCACCGGTTCAACGCCTGCTCCCGCAGGCCGGTGTCGGCGACGCGTGAATCGTGACCCACCGCCATGTGTCGATACCGGCCCGCTTTCCCGACGGTGCCCGCAGACCGGCAGGTACGGGTGTGTCGGGCGGGGGCCGCGGGGTGTTTGGGGTACCTCGTGTGGTGCAGTCCGCCGGGCGGCCGGTGTCCGTGGCAGGCAGTCTGACGGCAGGGGGGACTGTGCGACACCGTTACTCGTGTCCCCCTGCCGTGAGAAAGACCCCTGCATGGTTTCCGATCTTGAGCAGCTGCGCCGCTGCACCCTCGCGTTCGACCTCGGCACGGCCCGCACCCGCATCCACCTCACAGGCGCCGGGCTGGTGGTCGACGAGCCGAGCATGGTGGCCCTGTGCACCCGCACCGAACGTCTGATAGCCGCCGGCAGCGCCGCTCAGGTGCTGGAGGGAAGGGCGGGAGCCGGTGCCGAGTTTCTGCGCCCCATATACGCCGGCACCGTCATCGATGCCGGTATGGCGCAGCGGATGCTGCGGATGTTCCTGCGGGGCAGGACAGGGGGGTGGTTTCGTTCGCGGTTGGTGATGCGGCGGGTTGCCGTGGGCGTCCCGCATGCACCAGGGCAGGTGGCGCTGGATGCTGTGGCGCAGGTGCTCGGCGGTCTGGGGGCGCGCCGGGTTGTGCTGGTGGACAGGGTGCTGGCGGTGGCGGCGGGGTGCGGGCTGGATGCCGGCCGGGCCCAGGGATCGGTGGTTGTGCACTGCGGCAGCGTCTCCACGCAGATCGCGATGCTCTCCCTCGGCTCGGTCGTGACCGCGGAAACGGTGCCCGTCGGGGAGAGAACGTTCTTGCAGGTGCTGGATGCGCACATCCGCAGCGCACATCACCTGGCCCTTCCCTCACGCAGTCTCGAAGACCTCTGCCGCCTCCTGGCCGCTCAACCGCTCCTGGAGGAGGTGGAGTTGTGCGGACGGGAGCCGGCCACCGGCACGTGGCTCACCGTCGCCGTCGGCACGGCTGGCCTGCGCCAGGCGGTGCAGATACCGATGAGCGTGATCGTCCACGCTCTCGCCCAGGTCCTGCAGGCCTGCTCTGGCGACCTCGTGGCCGACCTCATCGACTCCGGCCTGACCATCACCGGCAGCAGCACCGCCCGCCTCGGCCTCGACCGGATGATCCACAACAGCACGGGCATCACCGCACGCATCCCAGGCCGGCCGGAGCTGAGCATCATCCGAGGGCTGGGCAGCCTCATCGACGGCGCCCCCCGCCCCGGGCGCACCAGTGACGGCAGCGATTCGTGCGCACGCCAGCCTTCACCGACCTGTCCAGCATCCCAGGGCCCGGCTGCAGCCCCGGTGGTGCCAAGTCTCACCGATGCCGATGCGCAGCGGACGCCGGTGGTGCAGGAAGGCACGGCCGGTGCGGGTACACCGCCGCGCAGCAATCCGCGTGCACCTACGGCGGGCCCTGTTGCGCGGAAGGTGCGGCGGCCATGCCGGCGCACCCGGCTGAAATACCCCTCCGCGTGGGATCCGCGGTCAGGAAGACCTCAGCTGCGGGGAAAGAACGGTGCGGGCAATACTGATGCCTTCCGCCGTCCGGCCCGCTATCCCAAGTAGCCGGGTATATTCCGTGGGTTCGCGTCCGGTCTGTCTGGCAAGGGCACACCGGCAAGGGGGTGCAGTCCGGCCTGCAGACCGCGGCGTCCGCCTACGGGCTCTTCCTGGCCCGGTGGATGAGTAACCGTTGGTTCAGTGAACCTTTTTCATCCTTCGTTTTCGCAGGTGAGGAGGGTGTGGACGGCTTGGAT
>NZ_JBKIWN010000137.1:0-14985 GCF_058146165.1 Streptomyces sp. AM25
TGACCGTCCGGGAACAGCCAAGGGATCTCGTCCGGGGTGCCAACCCCGGCCTTACCGCGACGAGTCGCGACAAGCTCGCAGACCAGGGTGGCCATGGACGCCCCTGTCAAACGGTGACAGCAATGTGAGATACGAGCCCCAACAAAGAGTAAAAAAGCCCATCTGACCTGGGCATTCGACTTGATCACTAGAATCCGCCCCCATTCTAACGAGGTGTACGTCCTGTACATTTTTTACAGATGCACGGGCCCGCCCGGGCCCGGCCCACGGGAGGCACCTGCCATGCACCGACCCGCCACAGCCCGCTATGTCCTGCCGGAGTTCACGGAGCGGACGAGCGACGGCACGCGGACGCTCGACCCCTATTCCAAGCTGCTCTCCGAGCGGATCATCATGCTCGGCACGCCGATCGACGACACGGCGGCCAACGACGTCATCGCACAGCTCACGCACCTCGAACACGCGGCGCCCGAGCGCAGCATCTCCCTGTACGTCAACTCGCCCGGCGGCTCCTTCCCCGCCATGTGCGCCGTCTACGACACCATGCGCTTCATCGGCTGCGACATCGAGACCGTCTGCCTCGGCCAGGCCGGGGCCGCCGCGGCCGTGCTGTGCGCGGCCGGCACCCCGGGGCTGCGGCTGGCGCTGCCGCACGCGCGGTTCGTCGTCCACGAGCCCGGCCTCCCCGAGCCCGTCGAGGGACAGCCCTCCGATCTGACCCTGCATGCCGAGGAGTTGCAGCGCCACCGTGACATCATGGTGGCGATGCTGGCGCTGCACACCGGGCAGAGCGAGGAGCGGATCCGGCGGGACACCGACCGCACGACCGTCTTCGACGCCGCGGGCGCCGTCGGCTACGGCCTGGTCGACCACGTCGTCGAGAACCGCGACCGGCAGTCCGCGCGGGCCTGGGACAGGTGAGGCGGATGTGGCCGCCGGAGCTGCCGCCGCTGCCCGCGCTCACCCGGGCCGAGGGCGACGTCGTGGACCGTTATCTGGAAGTACTGGATCTCCTCGGCCGGATCAATCCATCGCGCACGCGCCACACGTACGGCGGGCTACGAGCCGCGCAGACGCTCGTGGTCGCGGCCACCGGACTGCGGGACGCCCTCGCCCTGATGTACGAGCGGGGCGAACGTGAGGTGCATTCGGGCACGCTGGCACAGGCGTTGCGGGTCCTGGACGGTGAACGTCGGGCACAGAAAGTGATGTTGCCGCCCGCGGGGGCGAGCGGATGAGCGAAAACCTTCAGGACCCCATTTCCCGCCGACGGCGTAGGGAACCGTAGACGGGCGGCGGTGATCATTCCGATCACCGCGCGCACGTCGCGCTCGCGGGCGCCACCGCACTGCAGGTGACGGACTCAGCACGGAATTTCCGCCATGGTCAAACCGCCCCGCGTCCACCGGAATTGCCCAGAGGTGACGAGGCTCACATAGCACGGTTTCCGCTCGGCGTGGCCGTCACCACTGCGCCAAGATCCCTCCGACGACAAGACCCCGCCACCACGGCGGGGCGGTCCGGGCGGACGCCGAACCCTGCCGCCGCCCGGGCGACCGGTCGACACGAGTGCACCGGCAGGGATGGAGGACCCGGGCACGACGGGACGGCGGGACCGTCCCTTGGGGTGAAGCCGCTCAGGCGGCCGGGCATTCTTCGCCTGCCCGAACCCGACAGGTCATCCTTCACAGGCGGCTGACGAAGGGTATGGCATGGGCGCGCACAAACGTCCTTCAAGGCTGTCGAGGGGCAAAACCGCATCGGCCCTGACCCTCGCTGCAGTCGGGGCCACGATGTTCCTGCCCGGCGGTGTCGACAAGGCCAACGCCTCGACCACCTCCGACCGGGCCCTGCAGATCGCGGAGTCCAAAGCCGGCGCCCCCTACCAGTGGGGCGCGACGGGACCGTACCGCTTCGACTGCTCGGGGCTGACCCTCTACTCCTTCAAACACGCCGGCAAACAGCTGCCGCGCACCGCCGAGGACCAGTACAACCGCACGGAGCACATTCCCGCTTCGGTCCGTGAACCCGGTGACCTGGTCTTCTTCCACCACGGCGGCTACGTCTACCACGTGGGCATCTACGTCGGGGGCGGCAGGATCCTGCATGCCCCGCACACCGGCTCGGTGGTCCGCCTCGAACACATCTGGACCAAGAACGTCTGGTACGGCCGGGTCGACGACTGACCGCACTCCGGGGGCGCGCACCGCGGGCGCGCCCCCGGACTCCGGATCACCCGGCTCAGGCGGCGGACGCGGTCCACGGCAGGCGGATCCACACGGTCTTTCCCCCGTCGGAGGTGGGGGTGACGGCGAACCGGCCGCCGCGCTCGGCGGTGAGGGCGCGGACGATGGCCATGCCCCGGCCGTTGTCCTGCTGAACGGCGGCGGGCAGCCGCCGCGGGTGGCGCGGGTGGCTGTCCGTGACGCCGATGCTCAGCTCCTCCTCCCGCTCCAGCCGGACGTCCACGGTGAAGGTGGGCGACTGGCCCCGGGTGTGCTGCACGGCGTTGGTGACGAGTTCGGAGACGATCAGCCGCACCGCGTAGGCGGCGTCGGAGCCGTCCGGGAGCCCCCATTCCGCGAGCACGTCCGCGACATAGTGGCGGGCCGTGGAGACCGAGGCGGGGGCGCTCGGCAGAGTGACGGTTGCTTCCTGGTGGTCTGCCATGGCGCTGTCCCTTTCCCGCCGGGACGGGCTCCGACCGCATTGTGCAGGAAGTCGGGAACGGAACCGGCGGCTCTCCGTGACAGCCTGCCACTGATAACCGTCGGGATGGGAGCGATCCACCGGGATATGCATATATCTGTCGCTCGAAGCGGTGAACTCTGCTACGAGAGACCGGATTTGGAACCACACTGGTCCCGTGACTCCGGCATGTGAAGGAAGAGCGCAGTGACCGTGGCGTGAAGGTCTCACCACGGCCGGGCGCGGGGAGGGATGGCTGAATTGCGATACGGACCCGCGGTGCGCCGCCGCAAGCTCGGTGCCGAGCTGCGACGCCAGCGCGAACTGACGGGGATGACCAGCCGGGAGGCCGCGGGAGCGGTCGGCTGGCACCAGTCGAAGGTGAGCCGGATCGAGACGGGCAGCAGTGGCGTGAAGCCGTCGGACGTGGCCCGGCTGCTGGATGCGTACCGCGTCTCGGACCCCGAGCTGCGGGCGCTGCTGGGGGCGCTGTGCGGTGCGGGGTCGGCGGATGCGGCAGGGGCCCGGCGCGGCTGGTGGTACGCCTACCGCGACCGGCTGCCGGCCGCCTATCTCGACTTCATCAGCCTGGAGTCGGAGGCGTCGGGGGCGCGCACCCTGGAGACGACGGTGGTGCCGGGGCTGTTGCAGACCGCTGCCTACGCACGGGCCGTGACCCGGGCGGCGCTCGGCGATCCCCCGGAGCAGCGGGTGGCGGAGCTGGTACAGGTGCGGCTGGCGCGGCAGTCGGTGCTGCGCGGGGAGAAGCCGCTGGAGTTGTGCGCGGTGCTCGACGAGGCGGTGCTGCGGCACGAGGTGGGCGGACCGGAGGTCATGGCGGAGCAGTTGCGGCAGTTGCTGCGCACGGGTTCGCTTCCGCATGTGCGGCTGCATGTGCTGCCGTTCTCCCGGGCCAACCATATCGGCATCACCGGGCCTTTCGTTATCTTCTCATTCCCGCGCATTGCCGATCTGGACGTGGTTGTTCTGGACCACTTGACGAGTAGCCTCTATCTGGAGCGGAAAGAAGACCTCCGGGCGTACGGCTCCGCCTTCACCACACTCCGGGCGCACGCCCTCTCGCACGAGAACTCGTTGGATTTCATCGCCGGGATCGCCGGGATCGGCGTCGGTGGTGGGTAAGGAGTTCATCATGTGCCCCTCGGACCCTTCGGACTGGCACCGCAGCAGCTACAGCACCGGAATGAACAACTGCGTCGAAACGGCCACGGTCGGCCCGGGTCTCCTCGCCGTGCGCGATGCGCAGCGGACGACGGCCCCGGCCCTGCTGTTCACCCCCGCCGCCTGGACCTCCTTCGTCCGGGGCACGAACGGCGGGGGCCTCCTCGAACTCTGACCACTGCCAAGGGGGTTCAGACCACTGGAGCGGTCCCCACGACCGTTCCGGCCGCCCGGGCGACCTCCGCCTCCGACAGGTCCGCCCGGGCGGTCAGCCGCAGCCGCGAGACGCCGTCGGGCACGGACGGCGGCCGGAAGCACCCGACCACGAGCCCGGCCTCCCGGCAGTCCGCCGCCCATTGCACGGCCGCCTCCGGCGACGGGGTCTGCACCGAGACCACCGCCGCGTCCGGCCGCACCGCCCTGAGCCCGGCCTCCGTCACCCTGCTGTGGAGCTCCCGGGCCACGGCCCGTACCCGGTGCGCGCGTTCCGGCTCCCGGCGCAGCACCCCGAGGGCGGCCAGCGCGGCGCCGGCCGCCGCGGGGGCGAGGCCGGTGTCGAAGATGAAGGTGCGCGCGGTGCTGACGAGGTGGGCGATGACCCGGGCCGGGCCGAGCACGGCACCGCCCTGGCTGCCCAGCGACTTCGACAGGGTGACCGTGGTGACGACGTCCGGCGCGCCCGCGAGCCCCGCCGCGTGCACCGCGCCCCGGCCGCCCTCGCCCAGGACGCCGAACCCGTGCGCGTCGTCGACGAGCAGGGCGGCGCCGGCCTCCCGGCACGCCCCGGCGAGGGCGGGCAGCGGGGCCGCGTCCCCGTCCACCGAGAAGACGGAGTCCGTGACGGCGAGGGCCCGGCCGTCGTGCGCGGCGAGGGTCTTGCGGACCGCCTCGGGGTCCGCGTGCGGGACGACCGCCTTCTCCGCGCGCGCCAGCCGGCAGCCGTCGATGAGCGAGGCGTGGTTGCCCTCGTCCGAGACCAGCAGCGTGCCGCTGCCGACCGGCCCGGACAGCGCGGTGACGGCGGCCAGGTTCGCGGCGTAGCCCGAGGAGAAGACCAGCGCCGCCTCGAAGCCGCAGAACTCCGCCAGTTCCTCCTCCAGCCGCGCGTGCAGCCCGGTGCTGCCGGTCACCAGCCGGGAGCCGGTGGCCCCCGCGCCCCACACCCGGGCCGCCTCCGCCGCCGCCCCGGTGACCTCGGGGTGCCGGGACAGGCCCAGGTAGTCGTTGCCCGCGAGGTCGGTGAGGGACGCACCCGGCTGCCGGGGCCGCAGGGTCCGCACCAGCCCCGCGGCCCGCAGCCGCTCGTGCTGGGCGTCGATCCAGTGGAACGGGTCCCGGTCTGCTCGCTGCATGTGCGTCCTCGGTGCCGAAGTGGGTTTGCACCGCAAGGTAGCCGCCGGGGGGCCTGTCGCGGGATGTGGTGATACACACACGTGAATCCGCCCGTCTTGTGCGATCTCTCCTTGGCCGGAACGGGTGGCGTGAGCAAGGATCTTCGCCATGGACCTGCTGAACACGCTGGTGGAGAAGGGGTTGCGGCGCGAGCTGCCGACCCGCGAAGAGGCCCTCGCCGTGCTGGCGACCTCCGACGACGAACTGCTCGATGTGGTGGCGGCGGCGGGCAGGGTGCGCCGCAAGTGGTTCGGGCGGCGGGTGAAGCTCAACTACCTCGTCAACCTCAAGTCCGGGCTCTGCCCCGAGGACTGCTCGTACTGCTCCCAGCGGCTCGGCTCCGAGACCGGGATCCTCAAGTACACCTGGCTGAAGCCCGAGGACGCCTCGAAGGCGGCGGCCGCGGGGGTGGCCGGCGGCGCCAAGCGGGTGTGCCTGGTCGCCAGCGGCCGCGGGCCGACGGACCGGGACATCGACCGGGTCTCGAAGACCATCGAGGCGATCAAGGAGCAGAACGAGGGCGTCGAGGTGTGCGCCTGCCTCGGCCTGCTCTCCGAGGGCCAGGCGGAGCGGCTGCGCGACGCGGGCGTGTACGCCTACAGCAACAACCTCAACACCTCCGAGGCCACGTACGCCGAGATCACCACCACGCACACCTACGCCGACCGCGTGGACACCGTGCGCAAGACGCAGGAGGCGGGCATGTCCGCCTGCTCCGGGCTGATCTCCGGCATGGGCGAGACCGACGAGGACCTCGTCGACGTGGTCTTCTCGCTGCGCGAGCTGAACGTCGACTCCGTGCCGGTCAACTTCCTCATCCCCTTCGAGGGGACGCCGCTGGCCAAGGAGTGGAACCTCACCCCGCAGCGCGCGCTGCGCATCCTGGCGATGGTGCGGTTCGTCCACCCGGACGCCGAGGTGCGCCTGGCGGGCGGCCGGGAGATCCACCTGCGCTCGCTGCAGCCGCTGGCCCTGCACCTGGCCAACTCGATCTTCCTCGGCGACTACCTGACCAGCGAGGGCCAGGAGGGCAGGGCCGACCTGGCGATGATCGCGGACGCGGGCTTCGAGGTGGAGGACATGGACACCACCACGCTGCCCGCCCACCGCTCCGACGCCGCGGGCTGCGGCGGCGGGAGCTGCGGCCCGTGCGGCGACGGCGGCACGGATCCGGCGGCGCAGGCCGAGCCCGACGAGGCCCGCACCGACCTGGTCGCCGTGCGCCGCCGGGGCGCGGGAACGGACCTGCCGCCCAATGCCTGAGCCCCTCGCTCCCGAGCAGCTGCTCGCCCTCGACCGGCAGCACGTCTGGCACCCCTACGGCCCGATGCCGGGCCGCCAGGAGCCGCTGATCGTGGAGTCGGCGTCCGGCGTGCGGCTGCGGCTGGCGCAGCCGGTGCACGGTGCGGACGAGCTGGTGGACGGGATGTCGTCGTGGTGGGCCGCCGTGCACGGCTACAACCACCCGGCGCTCAACGAGGCCGTCCAGGCACAGTTGGGGCGGATGAGTCATGTGATGTTCGGCGGGCTCACCCACGAGCCCGCCGTGCGGCTGGCCGCCCGGCTGGTGGAGATCGCGCCGGAAGGGCTCGAGCACGTCTTCCTCTCCGACTCCGGCTCGGTGGCGGTCGAGGTCGCCGTCAAGATGTGCCTGCAGTACTGGCGTTCCGTCGGGCGGCCCGCCAAGCGCCGCCTGATGACCTGGCGCGGCGGGTACCACGGGGACACCTGGCAGCCGATGGCCGTGTGCGACCCGGACGGCGGGATGCACGAGCTGTGGTCGGGGGCGCTGCCGCGGCAGGTGTTCGCGGACGCGCCGCCGGCCGGCTTCGACGCCGGGGCCGACCCGGCGTACGCGGCACACCTGCGCGAGCTGATGGAGCGTCACGCCCATGAGCTGGCCGCGGTGATCGTGGAGCCCGTGGTGCAGGGCGCCGGCGGGATGCGCTTCCACTCCCCCGCCTATCTGCGGGTGCTGCGCGAACTGTGCGACGAGCACGGCGTCCTGCTGGTGTTCGACGAGATCGCCACCGGATTCGGGCGCACCGGCGCCCTGTTCGCGGCGGAGCACGCGGGGGTCACCCCCGATGTGATGTGCCTCGGCAAGGCGTTGACCGGCGGCTATCTGTCGATGGCGGCGACGCTGTGCACCCCGCGGGTGGCCGACGGCATCTCGCAGGGCGAGGTGCCGGTGCTGGCGCACGGCCCGACGTTCATGGCCAATCCGCTCGCGGCGGCGGTGGCCAACGCCTCCCTGGACCTGCTGCTGCAGCAGGACTGGCGGACGGAGGTCAAGCGCATCGAGACCGGCCTGCGGGACGGCCTCGCGGAGGCGGCCGGACTGCCCGGGGTCCGGGACGTCCGGGTGCTCGGGGCCGTCGGCGTGGTCCAGCTCGACCACGAGGTGGACATGGCGGCGGCCACCCGCGCCGCGGTGCGCGAGGGCGTGTGGCTGCGGCCGTTCCGCGATCTCGTCTACACCATGCCGCCGTACGTCAGCGGGGACGAGGACGTGGCACGCATCTGCGCCGCGGTACGCGCTGTCGCGCGGGAGGGCTGAACCGCAGTACTTCGGCTGCGGGCCGGCGGTGGCCGGTCGCGCAGTTCCCCGCGCCCCTTCGGGGCGCGGGTCGAGGAAAGGAGACATCCGATGTCGGTACTGATCGTCTCGGGAACGGGCACAGAGATCGGCAAAACAGTGACGACGGCAGCGATTGCCGCCGCAGCCCGGGCAAAGGGCCGCACCGTGGCCGTACTCAAGCCCGCGCAGACCGGCGTGGCCCCCGGCGAGCCCGGGGACGTCGCGGAGGTCGAGCGCCTGGCGGGACCGGTGACGGGCGCCGAACTGGCCCGATTCCCCGAGCCGTTGGCGCCCAACACGGCGGCCCGCCGGGCGGGCCGGGAGCCGGTGCGGCCGGCGGAGATCGCGCAAACTGCGGAGGAGCTTGCGCGGACCCACGACCTGGTCCTGGTCGAGGGCGCGGGCGGACTGCTCGTGCACCTCGACGACGTGGGCAGCACCCTCGCGGACGCGGCGAAGCTGCTGGACGCACCGGTACTGGTGGTGGCCCGGGCGGGCCTGGGCACGCTCAACGTCACCCAGCTCACCGCGGAGGCGCTGCGGGCGAGGGGCCTGCGCTGCGCGGGCGTCGTCATCGGCAGCTGGCCCGCCGAGCCCGGCCTGGCCGTGCGCTGCAACGTCGCGGACTTCCCCGCGGTGGCGGACGCCCCGCTGGCCGGCGCCGTCCCCGAGGGAGCGGGCGGGATGGCCCCGGAGGAGTTCCGGGCGGCGGCACCGGGCTGGCTGGCCCCGGAGCTCGACGGCACCTGGGACGCGGCCCGGTTCGCGGCCGCACTGCGGAACTGAGGGTTCCGGCACCGTCCGCCCCACACTTCCCTTCCTGCACAACTGCCCCGGCAGCACGGGACATTGCGGCGCGCCGACGGTGCCGACGGTGCCGCCCGGGGGAACAATCGCGATAGCCGTCGTTCCCCGGGAAGGGGTTGTGCCATGCCGCTCCGCAACACGAGAACGCCGCACGACGCCGTGCACCACCCCGTATTCGCACGGTTCTACGGAAAGTTCAGCCCGATCGTGGACGAGCGGGCCGGGATCGGTGCACACCGGGACGAACTGCTGACGGGGCTCTCGGGCCGGGTGATCGAGATCGGCGCCGGGAACGGGCTCAACTTCGCCCACTACCCCGGATCCGTCTCGGAGGTGGTGGCCATCGAACCGGAGCGCCGACTGCGGCTGATGGCGGCCGAGGCCGCGGTCCGGGCCGGCGTGCCGGTGGATGTGGTGCCGGGTGCGGCGGAGGCGCTGCCCGTCAAGAGCGAGGCGTTCGACGCGGCGGTGGTCTCCCTGGTGCTGTGCTCGGTGCGGGACGTGCGGCGGTCGCTGGCGGAACTGCGCCGGGTGCTGCGGCCGGGCGGCCAACTGCGGTTCTTCGAGCACGGCCTGGCCGAGGGCCCGGCGCTGGCCTCCGTGCAGCGGGGGCTCGACCGCACCGTCTGGCCGCTGCTCTTCGGCGGCTGCCACACCTCCCGGGACCCGCTGGCGGCGATCTCCGAGGCGGGTTTCGAACTGACGGGATACCGCCGCCTGAAAGTCCCGCAGACCCGGGTGCCCACACCGTCCTCGCCGTGCTTCCTCGGCACCGCCGTGCGGCCCGCGGAGCCCGAACCGCGGCGCTGAATCCGGGTCATGAGCACCACGAAGATCCACTGAGGTATCCTCCCCCAAGATCGGAGGCGCCCTCCGGTACGCCGGAGGGCCAAGCACCCAGGGGGAGTTCATGACGCGTCCGTTCCGTTTCGGCGTCAACATGCTCGACATCGGCACCCGCGCCGCGTGGCGCGAGAAGTGCCGCAAGGCCGAGGCGCTCGGGTACGACGTGCTCCTCGTGCCCGACCACCTCGGCATGCCGGCCCCGTTCCCCGCGCTCGTCGCCGCGGCCGAGGCCACGCAGCGGCCGCGGGTGGGCACGTTCGTCCTCAATGCGGGCTTCTGGAACCCCTCGCTCCTGGCCCGCGAGGCGGCCACGACCGACCTGCTCACCGACGGCAGGCTGGAGTTGGGGCTCGGCGCGGGCTACGTGCAGGCCGAACACGACAGCGCCGGGCTGCCCTTCGGCTCGCCCCGCGAGCGGGTCGACCACCTGGAGCGCACCCTCACGGAGATACCCCGGCTGCTCGGGGACCCGGAGCACCGGCCGGCGGCCGTCCAGCCGCGCGTTCCGCTGCTGGCCGGGGGCAACGGCAAGCGGGTGCTGCGGATCGCCGCACAGCACGCCGACATCATGGCGTTCACCGGCGGGGGCGCCGGCCCCGACGGACAGCCGCGGCCGCTGACCCCCGCCGCCCTGGAGGAGAGCGTCGCCGCCTTCCGGGCCTTCGAGGGCGGCCGGGCCGAGCCCGCCGAGCTCAACTTCCTGGTCCAGATCGTGGCGGTCGGCGGCGACCCGCGCGTCAAGGCCCGCGAGCTGATGGGCTACCGCGACGAGCTCGGCGTCGAGGACTTCCTGGACCACCCCTCCCTGCTGACCGGCTCGGTCACGGAGATCGCCGACAGCCTCCGGGCCCACCGCAAGCGCTACGGCTTCTCCTACTTCACGATCCTGGAGCCGTACCTGGAGGCGTTCGCGCCGGTGATCGAGGAGCTGCAGGGGAGCTGACCGACCGGGGGGCTTTGTCGATCCTTTACCATGGCGACACCCGTTCTTCTTCGTTCCGGCGAAAGGTTGTGAGCGTCCGCCCATGGGCGAGCCCCCCAGTACCGGTCCCTGCCATCGACATCGCGCGGTCCCCCCGCCCCTGCCCGATCATGGGACGGAGGTGAACCGATGACCGAAGTGCTCCTTCTGGTGCTCGCCCTGCTGCTGACGCTCGCCTGCGCGGTGTTCGTCGCGGCCGAGTTCTCCCTCACCACCGTCGAGCGCGCCGAACTGGAGCGGGCCGCCGAGAACGGCGAGCGCGGAGCGCAGGGTGCGCTCAAGGCCGTGCGCAGCCTGACCTTCCAGCTCTCCGGGGCCCAGCTCGGCATCACCGTCACCGGCCTGGTCATCGGCATGCTCGCCAAGCCGTCCATCGCCGCGCTGCTCACCGGCCCGGTCGAGGCGCTCGGCCTGCCCGCCGCGGTGGCCTCCTCCACGGCGCTGATCCTGGGCACCGCGCTGTCGACCGTCGTGCTGATGGTCGCCGGCGAGCTCGTCCCCAAGAACTGGGCGATCTCCCGCCCGCTGCCGGTGGCCAAGAAGGTCGCGGGCCCGCAGCGCGCGTTCAGCACCGCCTTCGGCCCGCTGATCCGGCACCTGAACAACACCGCCAACCGCTTCCTGCGCCGGATGGGCCTGGAGCCCGCCGAGGAACTGGCCTCCGCGCGCAGCCCCGAGGAGCTCGTCGCGCTCGCCCGCCACTCGGCCCGGGAAGGTGCCCTGGAGAAGGACACCGCGGAGCTCTTCGTCCGCACCCTGAACCTGGCCGACCTGACCGCGGAGAACGTGATGACCCCGCGCGTGCAGGTCGTCGCCCTCGACGTACGGGCCACCGCCGAGGACGTCGCCAACGCCACCCGCGCGACCGGCCTCTCCCGCTTCCCCGTGTACCGGGGCGGCCTGGACACCGTCGTCGGCACCGCCCACATCAAGGACGTCCTCGCCGTGCCCGCCGACCGGCGCCCGCACCACCCCGTGGCGGAACTGCTCCGCGAGCCGCTGCTGGTGCCGGAGTCGCTCACGGTGGACCGACTGCTGGACCGGCTCTCCGCCAGGCGCAGCATGGCCGTGGTCATCGACGAGTACGGCGGCACGGCCGGCGTGGTCACCCTGGAGGACATCATCGAGGAGGTCGTCGGCGAGGTCCGCGACGAGCACGACCCCCACGAGCGCCCCGACCTGGCCCCGGGCGGCCGGGACGCCGAGGGCCGCCGGGTCTACGACGCGGACGGCGCCGTCCGCACCGACGACCAGCTGGAGGAGATCGGACTGCGCGTGCCGGAGGGTCCGTACGAGACCGTCGCGGGCCTGGTCGCCACCGAACTCGGCCGCATCCCGGCCGAGGGCGACATCGTCCGCGTCGCGGGCTGGCGCATCGACGTCACCGACGCCTCCGGGCGGCGTGCCGCCCGGGTGCGGCTGACCGCGCCCCTGCCCGGGGAGGCGGACCGATGACCTTCGTGCAGTTGCTCATCGGGCTGGCGACCCTGGCCGTCAACGCCTTCTTCGTCGGCGCCGAGTTCGCGATGATCTCGGTGCGCCGCGGCCAGATCGAACCGCTCGCCGAGGACGGCGACCGGCGGGCCCGCAGCGTGCTGTGGGGGCTGCGGCACATCTCCGCCCTGCTGGCCGCGGCACAGCTCGGCATCACCCTGTGCACGCTGGTGCTCGGCGTGGTCGCCGAACCGGCCATCGCCACCGTGCTGCACCCCCTCTTCGATGCGGTGGGCATGCCGCAGGCGCTGATCCACCCGGTGTCGTTCGTCATCGCGCTGGCCGTCGCCACGTATCTGCACATGCTGTTCGGCGAGATGGTGCCCAAGAACATCGCCCTCGCCGAACCCGTCCGCACCGCGCTGATGCTCGGCCCCCCGCTGGTGACGCTCGCGCGCGCCCTGCGCCCGGTGGTCTTCACCGTCAACGAGCTCGCGAACGGCGTCCTGAAGCTGCTGCGGGTCGAGCCCAAGGACGAGGTGGCGGCCACCTTCTCGGACGACCAGCTCGCCCGGATCGTCGCCGACTCCAGCGAGGCGGGCCTGCTCGACGCCCGGGCCACCGAACGGCTGCGGGACGCCCTGGAGCTGGGCAAGCGCCCCGTCGAGGACGTCGTGATGGCACTGGAGAAGGTCGTCTCGGCACGGCAGGGCATCACGCCCGAGGGCCTGGAGCGGCTCTCCGCGGCCACCGGCTTCTCCCGCTTCCCGGTGGTCGACGAGCAGGACCGGATCCTCGGCTACCTCCATGTGAAGGACGCCCTGGACGCCGAGCCGCGCGACGAGCCCTTCCTGCCGGAGCGGATGCGGCCGATCGCCCGGGTCCGCTCCGACACCCCGCTCGACGACGTGATCACGGCGATGAGCGGCACGGGGGCCCACCTCGCGGCGGTCATCGGCGAGGACAGCCGGCTGACCGGCCTGGTCACGCTGGAGGACGTGCTGCGCGAACTGGTGGGAAGGCAGCCGTGATCCGCCGCCGCGCGCAGGCGTAGGATCGCCGGGTCATGCAGATGAATGCCACATACACCAGCTTTGTCGCGGTCGGCGACTCCTTCACCGAGGGCATGTCCGACGGGCTGCCGGACGGCTCGTACCGCGGCTGGGCCGACCTGCTCGCGGCCCGGCTGGCCGAGCGCACCCCCGGGTTCCGGTACGCGAACCTGGCGGTGCGCGGCAAGCTGATCGGGCAGATCGCGGACGAGCAGGCGGCACCGGCCGCCGCGATGGGCGCCGACCTGGTGACGCTGGTCGGCGGGCTCAACGACGTCCTGCGGCCCTCGTGCGACGTGGACCTGGTGTGCGCCCGGCTGGAGGAGACCGTGGCCCGGCTGGCGCCGAGCTGCCGACAGCTGGTGCTGATGCGCAGCCCGGGACGGCAGGGGCCGGTGATGGAGCGGTTCCGGCCCCGGATGGAACAGCTCTTCGACTTCGTCGACGGGCTGGCCGAGCGGCACGGCGCCCTGGTGGTGGATCTCTTCGGGGCGGAGGTGCTGGGCGATCCCCGGCTGTGGGCCGAGGACCGGCTGCACCTGAACGCCGAGGGGCACCGGCGGGTGGCGGAGGCCGTCTGGCAGGCGCTGGGGGGTGCGCCTGCGTTCGATTGGCGGGTGCCGCTTCCGGGCGCCGCCCGGGCCGGCTGGGCCGCCCGGCGGACGTCGGACGTCCGCTTCGCGCGACAGCACCTGCTGCCGTGGATCGGGCGCAGGCTGTCGGGCCGCTCATCCGGAGACGGTCGGCCGCCGAAGCGGCCGGAACTCTTGCCGTACGTGTGACGCTGCGGCTCGTTCGTGGCTGGTCGCGCAGTTCCCCGCGCCCCTTCGGGGCGCGGGGAACTGCGCGACCAGCCACGAACGACTCTCAGACGAACGACGGCCTCGTAGCAACGCACAACCGGTGCCGTGGCCTGCGCGAACCGCCAGTAGAATCTGGTCACATTCTAGTGATCAACTTAAATGCCCAGGTCAGAGTGGATTTTTTACTCCTCGTTGGGGCTCGTGTCTCACATTTCCGTCACCGTTTTGCGGGGGTGTCCATGGGGGTCCATGTAGTCGCGGTAAGGCTGAGGTTGGCGCCCTGAACGACGTCCCTTGGCTGCTCGAGGGCGCTCTGCCACTGACAGCCGGATCGGCAAGTACCTCCACGGCACAGGAATTCGGCCCAGACCGCGGGCAAGTCGGCAGTCGGTGTGAGCGCGACTGTTTCGGGTGGGTCGGTATCGTGTGAGGAGCGGATCGGCGGCATCGGAGGATGACGGTGAGTGCTCAGTCTGGAGGGCCGTACGGGCCCTTGATCCCTGTGCCGGACCTCAGCCCGGACGCGCTGCGGGCCGCTGTCGCCAAGATTGCTCCCAGCAGGCTGCCTGCGCTCACGCAGCACCTTTTCGAGGCGACGACCAACGCCCAGCAGACCCGACCAACGCCCAGCAGACCCAGAGCCTCGCGCCGCTGCGTGCCTTCGTTCATTCCTGGGCGGTGTTCATCGCGATCGAGCGGTACCCCGAGCGCGCTGCCCGTCTCAGGGAGCTGGAGCGGATCGTGGACGCCGGCGAGCAGGACCCGGCCAGGGCGGTCGACGAGATTCTCCGGATCCGTCGCGCGGCAGAGGCCGAGGCCGGCCTGCGACCAGTTGGGGCTGGGAGTACAACCCGGGCGAGGAGCATGTCGCGGCCGGGCTGCCGCCTGGTGTCACTGCCGAGGCCGGGCGGCTGGCCACCGAGCCCGCCGCGCTGGGAAGTGATGCGGTGAAGGCCGGCCGGCCAGTGGACCGTGAGGGCGGGCTGCAGGAGTTCGACATTCTGGGCGGCCGCGGCTTCATCAGCTTCCTCGCCGCCCCCCGCCACCGCTGTATCTACGTCTGCAAGGTCACCTGGTACGGGTGAACTCCACTGCTGTGAACTGTCATCCCGTCAACCAGGCGAGAGTCACGCCGAGTTCGACGACGCCTGCTCCGGCGGCGAGCATCAGGTTCGGATGGAGGGCCCATGTGCTTGACGGAGCATCAACGGGCGGCCG